>CAMAMB010000012.1 GCA_945836755.1 uncultured Bacteroidales bacterium | reverse complement strand
AGGAAAAACTAGATGTACATGTAGGAAAAACTAGATGTACATGTAGGAAAAACTACATGTATATATAGTCCCGGCGTTTTTGCCGCTCACCTTGGGGCGGTGCTTTCAGCGTGGCGTGACATGGCTCGTGCAAAAAGCATTATCTTAAGCCTCGCTATGCCTTCGCCTTGCACTATCTTTAGAGTAGATTGTCTGCGGCTCAGCACAGCGAGCGCAAAAAACTTTGTCTTTTGCTTCGCTATGCCTTCACCTTGCACTATCTTTAGAGTAGATAGGCTGCGGCTCAGCACAGGGAGTGCAAAAAACTTTGTCTTTTGCCTCGCTATGCCTTCGCCTTGCACTATCTTTGCCCACGTTAAAAGTATTAGCGACGATGAAAGCAAGATTATTGACCCTCTGTTTCTCCATCTTTCTGATGTCGGGCGCTTTCGCCTTAGACTATCGTGAAGCACGCGACCGTGCTTACTTCCTGACTGACAAGATGGCCTATGAGCTTGACCTCACTCCCGAGCAGTATGACCGTGCTTATGAAATAAACCTCGAGTACTTCCTCGCCCTGCGAGGGCCTGCCGACATTGACGGCTACTACTGGATCTACCGCGACGCCGACTTGCGCTGTGTGCTCTTTGACTGGCAGTATGGGCTGTATTGCACGCTCGATTATTTCTTCCGCCCTGTACGCTGGATAGCCTCTGCCTGGTATTATCCGGTAGCTGTGCGCTATCGCGTGGGTTACTATTATTATGGCCGTCCCCGTCCTTACCATTCGTACATGGGCGGCACGTGGCGCTGCCGTAGCCGTCATGCGCCGAGTCCTTACTACGGGATGCACTTCCGTCCAGGTGGTGGCATGCGCGGATACTACGACCGTGGCTACTCTCGGCCTCACCATGGCAGTGGAGGCCATAGACCCCCTAAACCGGACCACCGCCATGACGGTGGAGCGCGTCCCGACGCCGGAGGCGGACATGGTGGACACCAGCCTGACCGCCCGCAGGCAGATCGACCGCATAGCGGAGCATCTGGCACGAGTGGAGCACGTCCCGACGGTGGACGCCCTTCCACTCGTCCCGGCGGAAGCAGTTCGACTTCGCGTCCCGGCAGCAGTGGCACTTCTACGCGTCCCGGCAGCAGTAGTGGCGGCAACCGCCGTGGCGGCAGCTCGACCATGCGCGGCGGGGGCAGAAAGACCTCGTCCGGCTCCGGCTTGCGACGCGGCTCGTCGGCCACGTCAGCCTCGCCGTCCATGCCCCGCCGTAGCTCGTCCAATTCGTCACTCCGAAGCGGAAGCCGTACGTCCGGCACCTCGCGCAGCGGAGCCAACCTACGCCGCGAAAGCGCCGCCCCACGTAAGGTGAACGGACGATAGACGGCTATCAGATTTTGATTGTCATTCGTCTAAATTATAAATACTTGCGACACTTTGTTGTAGCTTACGCATAAGCTGCACCACATACAAGTATCAAACCTCACTCTCCCCATTTTGGCTTCACACAAGCGACATAGTCTCAGACGGACATTACAGTGGATGGCTGCAGCAGTCCTCTCCCTGTATATGCTCGTGCTGGCTGTGGCTGAGGTACCCGCATGCAGGCGGTGGATGGCTGACGAACTGTCTGCCGCCCTGGCCGATGTGCTCGGTACGGAGGTGGCGATAGGCGATGTGGAACTCGGCCTCTGGAACCGCGTGCTGTTGCGCGATGTCATCATCAAGGACCGCCGCGGTGAGGTGATGCTATCGGCCGGTCTGCTCACAGGCAAGGTACAACTGCGGTCGCTGGCAGCTGAGCAGCTCGTGGTGCGCACGTTCTCCATGCTCGATGCCGAGGTAAGGCTTTATAAGGAACGGCCTGACGGTCCGGCTAATTACCAGTTTGTGATAGATGCTCTCAAGAGCGATGATGACACCGCGTCGAAGCCCCTGAACCTGCGTATAGGGTCGCTCAACCTAAGGCGCATACAGGTGAGCTACGATGAACGCTACCAAGCACCTATCAAGGCCGGTCTTGATCCCAGCCACCTCGCTTTCAGCCAGATAGATGCCCATGTCAGTCTGCGCCACTTGCAGCCCGACAGCCTCTCGGTGCGTCTGCGCCATCTCAGCCTGGCAGAGAAAAGCGGTCTCCACCTACGCCACTTGGCCTTTGTGTGGACAGTAGGGCGTACGGAGAGCCTTCTGCAGGGGTTGTCGCTACAGTTAGGTAATAGCGTGCTGCGGATGCCCCGCCTTCATCTGCGTTATCCCACAGCTGATGGCGATTGGCGTAGAGTGGTGGCAGGGCTCGAGAGCGACGAGGCCGAGGTGGTAGCCCGATTTGTGCCCGCAGACTTCACCTTCGTACCCGCTTTGAGCGACCCGACGGTAGCGAGTCTGCCGTCGCTCGTTTGGCGCTCCGGTTTCCGCTATCGTGGCGGTCGCCTGCTGCTACGTGATGTGCAGGCCGGTGTGTCGGACGACGCGCTGACACTGCGTGCACCCACGGCGATGATAAATGTGGGTGGCGGAAAGTTGTCGGCTGTCGCCATAGACCGCTTACAGATAGATGCTTCAGGCCCACGCCTCAGTGCCTTATGCCCCGAGACGCTTGCCGACAGCAGTCTCCTCTGCAGTCTGCATAGGCTGGGGCGAGTAGAGCTGGCAGCCAGTGTAGGCTATGACGCTGCAGCCTCGAACGCTCACCTGAAGATGCAGTTGGCCACTGCGGTGGGCGATGTCGACCTGCTGGCAGACTATGCCAAGCAACAGCTCACGGCCACCACCACGCTGTCGCAGCTCTCGCCCGCCGCTTTGCTGGCCCGGCCTTCACTGCCGTCAGACATACAGGCTACGGCCCGTCTCCATGCTCGCCTGCCGGAGAGGGGAGAAGCTACAGCCCGGATTCACCTGCAGGTGGACAACGCCCGGCTGAACGGTCAGCCGTGGGAGGCCTTACCCCTCAGTCTCGATGCCGACTATCGCTGGCCCGGACAGGATGCGACGCCGGCAGCCTTACTTGCTGCGTTAAAAGAAGGCGACGCCGACTTGCACTTCCATTCAGCAGCCCCCTCGCTCGCCGCCCAACTTTCGGCTCGGCTCAGCCTGGCGCAGGGACGACCTGCAGCCATCAGCCTCGACGGTAGGATAGACCGCCTCTGTCCGAGTCGTCTGCTGCCCTCTGCCGGCAATGCCGCAGCGTCGCTTCCCGGCTATGAATATAGCGGCAGTCTGCATGCCGTGTTGCATCACTGCGACGGGCCCTTGCAGCAGTTGCAGGCCGAGATAGGCCTCACCGACCTCCACATCGCGGCAGAGGGCAAGACGCCTTTCCATCTGGACCGCTTCGATGTTAGTCTGCAACCCCAGCTCGAGCGTGAAGGGCAGTCAGACCTTCGCGTGCGGAGCGACTTGCTCGACGTCGATGCCACCGGTCTCTTCGACCTTGCAACTCTTGACCGTCAACTACGCTCGATGGCCATCACTGCTCTGCCGGCCCTTGCCCCCATGCTACACCTTCAAGAGAAGGGAGGGACACCAGCGTCGCTGCCTGCAACGGATGATGCCCTTGACGTGAACCGGCCCTTGACGGTCGGAAAAGATGCCCTCGCAGCGTCTGACAGAAGAGCCAACCCCGGCCGCAATGCTGACACTGCCGGAAGTGAGCCTCCGCTGCTGCACGCCCGTCTCCACCTGCGCGACACCCATCTCTTTACGCAGCTTGTGGGAAGCGCGACAGGCTTCGTGCCCAACGGAGCCGACGTCCTGTTGCATCTGGGAGGCAGCCCCACCGACCGTTCCTACCTTACAGTGGGCACAGACAGCCTTCATCTTGGCGATGCAGCCACCTTAGGCCGCACCTCACTCTATGTGGAAGGTGCAGGCACCGATTACAGCCTCCTGCTACAGACTGTGAAAGAGATGGCCGGCAAGCCCTACCGCATCGAAGCCGACGCACGCACCGAGAATGGCGAACTGCCTGTGCGGCTGTCGTGGCGCGAGGCAGAAAGAAGCGGCCCGAGATACGACGGAAGCCTTTTTGCGACCCTTCGCTTCGACGAACCGATGACCTCACTGCCCGAGGCTTCGGCCCACCTCTATATCCATCCCACCGAGTTCTATCTGGCCGACAGCTTATGGCAAGTGTCGCCTGCTTTCCTTGCATTCAACCAAGGTAGCCTTACGTTGGGCGATGTGGGCATAGCTTCCGGCCATCACAGCCTGCGACTGAGAGGCAGACTCACGCCGGAAGCCAATGATTCCCTCGTGGCCCAGCTCTCCGACCTTGATGTGGCCTATATCCTCGACCTTGTGGGCTTTGACGATGTATCGTTTGCGGGATTTGCTTCAGGTCGGGCTGTGCTCAAAGGTAAACCTACAGAACCGGAAGTGGTATGTCGTCTCACTCTTCCGCAGTTCTGGTTTAACGACTGTGCTATGGGAAAGACCGACATTGCAGCCCGCTGGCAGAATGATAAGGGCCGCTTGCTCCTTGACGCCGACATGAGTTATCCCTATGGTAAAGACACCTCCCGAACTACCGTCAAGGGCTATGTAGGTATCAGAGAGAAGGCACTCCGTCTCGATATGACAACCCACGAGACCGACTTGCTCTTCCTCAATCGCTATGTGGATGGCATCTTTACCCACTTCGGTGGACGTGCCACGGGGCCGGTGACGCTCTATGGCGGCTTCAAATCGCTTGACCTCGCCGGCAAAGTTTCGTTCACGGCCATAGGCACATTGCCCATTACCGGCGTGGGTTATACCCTACGGAGAGGCATTATGACCATGCGTCCCGGCGAATTCCGCTTTGAGAAAGTGGCCCTCAGCGATGGTGCCAAGGGGAGGGGAACGGTCAACGGCTCGCTGTACCATACCCATCTCAAAAATCTACGCTACGACTTCAATATACAAGCCGACCGCCTTCTCTGCTATAACCGTCCCGACGAACCGGACCTACCCTTCTACAGCACGGCATACGGCACAGGAAAAGTGCACGTCAGCGGACGGCCCGGTCGCTTGGACTGTGACATCAATCTGACCACTGCTCCCGGCACCACCTTCGTCTACAAAATGAGTGAGACCGGTGCAGGGCCCACTGCAGACAACCCGGCTTTCCGCTTTCGCGACAAAGCCACGGTGGCAGCTACGCCTCCGCTTATTGGAAGTGGGCGTGAAGTGGTGGCCGATACTACAGGCGGCAAGACCGCCCACTCACTGTCCGTCGCCCCGCCACCGACGTCCGGCGGCACCGACATTCACATGAACCTACTCATAACAGCCACTCCTCAGGCCTCATTCAAGGTGATAACGGATGCCCGCAGCGGCGACAATCTCACCGCTTACGGCTCCGGCAATATCAGGGTGGAGTATCATAACCTCGGCGGCTTTGAGCTATATGGCACTTACAACCTCACGCGAGGTACTTATCGCTTCAGCGTCCAGGACATCATACGCCGCGACCTCAGCCTACAAAATGGGTCGAGCGTGTCTTTTACCGGCGACCCACAGGAAGGAACGCTCAACATGCAGGCCGTGTATACCGTCACGGGTGTTCACCTGACCGACCTGGGCTACGGCGCCGGCTTCTCCGACAAGAGTATCCGCGTGGGCACCATACTACACATTGGAGGTAGGGTGAGCGCCCCCCGCGTGAGTTTCGACCTAAACCTCGAAGGTGTGAGTGAGGAAGAGAAGCAAATGGTGCTCAACCTCATAGCCACAGAGGAAGACATGAACCGTCAGGCCCTCTATCTGCTGGGTGTGGGGCGTTTCTACAATGCCAGTGCCGGGGGAATCGAACAGAACACAGGCGAGGCAGAAGGTAAGGCCAGTCAGAGTACAGCGGCCATGCGTTCCTTCCTCAGTACCACGCTCACGGGACAACTCAACAACGCCATATCTAACGCCTTAGGAGCTCGCTCACATTGGTCGTTCGGCACACAGGTGACCCCCGGCACTGTGGGATGGAGTGACCTTGAGGTGGATGGGTTGCTGCAAGGCCGCCTGCTGAACGACCGCCTCATCATCAACGGTCAGTTTGGCTATCGCGACGCCTCTACCTACGCCGCGCAAAGCAACTTCATTGGCGACTTCGATATACGATACCTCCTCAATCCCTCAGGCGGCATTAGCCTGAAGGCATACAGCGAGACCACCGACCGTTACTTTACACGCACCAGCCTTACCACGCAAGGCATCGGCCTATCTGTGCAGCGCGACTTCGGGCGCTTCTCACAGCTCTTCCGTCCCACAAGAACACGCGCGGAGAGGAGGCTGAAGAGGACGGCAGCCCGCATACGGAAGGCGGCAGCCCGGCAACAACAAGCAGCTGCCCATCAGAAGTAGCTGCTTATGTCGGTTGTCCGAACTTCCTGCCATGAAGAGGGATTTGCTTATCGGTTTCACCTCCTTGCAGATGGCTTTTACTTCCGGCGAGGCAAAATTTGGAAGTTAGAGCATAAGTATTTCATTGATATTTACTATCTTTGCCACGACTTAACACAAGTATTTGTGAAGGGTGGTAATATACCGCGACGTGGGGAGCTCAGCTCTCAGCGTCGTGCCTTTCTTTATTTAAGACTATTGCCCTACGGCCCTTACAGTCACTGAGAAGCCAGCGCATACAAACGACCCATATCTTGATGCTCGGGGTGTACTCGGGCATGTGGCGAGAGTATGGTATCTACGTTCTCGTCATGGTCGAGCGGCGGAGGCTCTTCGGTTCAGCCTATCCAATTTATTTTTTTATAATCAACTTGTTTTATGTTAAGAAGACTACTACTTCTTTGCACTATCCTGTTGTCTGTTGGACTGACGGGTGGTGTCGCACTATGGGCAGCCCCTGTGGCTGACGGTGTGGAGAGTGGAGTGGTGCGTGTCAAGCTTCAGCGTGAGCTGGGTGACCGTATCTCGCTCAACCCCGTGCTTCCCATGAGTGCCGAGGGCGTGGTGACTACAGGGGTTACCCTGTTTGATCGCGCCAGTCAGAAAGTGAGGGCGGTCAGTATGAAACGCGTGTTCCCTCATTCCGTGAAGAATGAGGCCAAGCACCGTAAGTACGGCCTCGACCTCTGGTATGAAATCCGCTACGAGGCATCATCCGTGCAGCCGGCCCAGGCTCGCGACCTCTACAAGGCTGTGCCCGGTGTGCAGAAGGCAGAGACCGTGCGTGCGGCCCAGCTTGTGGGCGATGGTCCTTATCAGACTTTCAGCACAGCAACGGTGGCCCGAGCCATGCAGGAAGCCGCCACGTTCCCCTTCAACGATCCTCTGCTTCCCCAGCAGTGGCATTACCACAATGATGGCAGCATGACCGGCAGCAAGGCTGGTGCTGATGCCAATGTGTGGGCTGCCTGGGCGGAAGAGACAGGTAAGAGCGACGTGGTAGTTGCCATTATTGATGGTGGTTTCCAGGTCGATCACCCTGACCTCGCTCCCAATACCTGGGTGAATGAGGCTGAGCTGGGCGGTCAGCCCGGTGTCGACGACGATGGGAATGGCTATGTGGACGATGTGTATGGTTACAACTTTGTTACCGGCTCTGCCGATATTAACGCCCACAGCCACGGTACCCATGTGGCCGGCACGGTGGGTGCAGTCAACGGCAATGGCATCGGTGTGGCAGGTGTAGCAGGTGGTTCAGACGGTCAAGGTGGCGTCAAGATGATGAGTTGCCAAGTGTTTGACAGCCGAACCTCCGCCGCCGGCAACTATGCTGCAGCCCTTGTCTATGCAGCCGACATGGGTGCGAGCATCGCTCAATGCTCATGGGGCTACAGAGAGCCCGGTTACTATGAAGAGGTGGTTAATGAAGCCGTGCGCTACTTTACTGAAGAAGCCTGGACCGACCGCATGAACGGCGGCCTCTGCATCTTCGCCAATGGTAATACAGGTATCGAGGGCGACTTCTATCCTGCCTGTCTGCCAGAGGCTGTAGCCGTCGGTGCACTTGCCTCGGATGGCAAGGTGGCTTACTACTCCTCGCGTGGTACGTGGTGTGATGTAACGGCTCCCGGTGGCCTTTTGGACAACGGCGAAAAGTATGGCGTGTTAAGCACATTGCCCAACAGCACATATGGCTACAATGAAGGAACTTCTATGGCCTGTCCGCATGTATCCGGCATCGCCGCCTTGGTACTTTCAAAGTATGGCAACAGTCAGTTCAGCAATGAGACTCTCCGTACGCAGTTGACCTCTTCAGTCAACGACCTCTACACCGATAACCCCGATATGGTGGGCCTTTTCGGTAGTGGCTACATCGATGCCTACAAAGCTCTTCAGATGGGCACCGGGGCAGCGCCAGCTGCCGTAGACGGCTTCACCCTTACCCCCTCGCAGGATAATGTACTCGTGGAGTGGGTAATCCCGGCTGCCGATGAGGGAAGTGTTGACCATCACCTCATTTATTATAGTACAGAGCCATTTACCTCATCCGACGACCTCAGCAAGGTGCGCTGCGTGAGCGTTGACACTAAGTTTAAGAATAGTGGCGACGCCATGAGCTACGAGATAGGCGGCCTGAAGCCCCTCACCACTTACTATATAGCCCTCGTGGCCTACAACAGATGGGGTCAAGGTGCGGCGCTCTCACCTGTGAAGGAGACTACTACCAATGCCGGACCTGAAGTGCAGCTTAGCGCTTCCACGCTCTCCATGACTGTTGATGCTAAGAATAGTCCTGTAGCCACTTCGCAGTTCACCATAAGCAATGTGGGCGAGGGTATGCTCAAGTATCAGCTTACGGCGGCTACACGCAGCGTCAGCGTGGCCACCAGCGCAGTGGAGAAGCAGCCCGCGCCCGGTCATGTTGTACCCGCCAATGCACATCTGGTGGTGGCCAAAGCTGCCAGCCATCCCCTTGTTACGGCCGACTATCAAGCCACCGACTATCCCAAGCAGCTCACGTACGCCTCATCTATCTGGGCCTACCTTGGCGACGAAGACAAGACCAAGCCCAATGCCTTGGCGCAGTACTTCTATGTAGATCCCGATACCTATCCCGAAGGCTTTAATCTCACGGCGTTGAAGTTTGGAGGCATGAACGGTACCGCCCCCGATATTGAAATCTACGATGGATCCAAGACCATCTCTGCCGCGTCCCTTCTCGCGAAGGTGAACTATAGTTTCTGGGCCTACAATTACGACATCAACCTCACCGAGCAACTCTACTTCCCTGCCGGAGCCAGTTTCTGGGTAGTGGCCAAGTTCCCAGTAGGACAGACCAACCCCCTTGGCGCCGGTAAGACCGAGCAGACAGGACTGCGAAACTACAGCTTCTTCAGCAACGACAACGGTGCCACTTGGCAGCAGCTCGCAGAAGCCGTGAAGGGCGGTATCTATGAAAATGTAGCCGACCAGCTTGTCTGGGACGTGACTGCCATTAGCAAGAACCCCGACTGGAGTGCTGTCTTGAAGCCTGAGCCTATTGAGGGCACGGTGCGCGCCGGCGAGAGCCAAGATGTGCAACTGACCAATGATGGGCAGAGCCTTGTCAATGGTACATATCGTTTCAACCTCAAGGTAAAGAGCAATGAGTCTGAGGCTGCCGACCACGTGGTGGCAGTCAATATGACTGTCAAGAACAACGTCCCGGCTCTCAGCAGCGCCAGCCTCGTCAACTTCGGCGAGCTGCTCGTGGGTGAGACCAAGACTTTGAGCGTTGAGCTCGTCAACTCCGGCTATGGCGTCTTCGGTGGCAATTATGGCTCCTTGGGTAGCAGCAACATCAAGTGTAGCTCCGACCAGTTCCAGGTGCCCACCTATATGCCCGCCATCGCTTCCCGCGGCAAGTCTACGATAGATGTCACCTTCAAGCCTACCCGAGCCGGAAGCCTTAGTGGCACGGTGACGCTCACGTCCAAGGCCGGTATCAAGCATACCTTCACCGTGCGTGGCGTGGCAGTAGATCCCGCCAAGATAGAGGTAGACAAGGACACTATCGACGTGGGTCCCCTCACGGTTGGCGGTGAGACCAAGACGGCCTCGTTCACCATCTCGAACGCCGGACAGTACCCCCTTGAGTTTGTCATACCTAAATATAGCGCCAAGACCCTCGCGGGAGCCTCCGGCCACAAGTTTGGTTACACCTACATCTCTAATCTCAATGGCAGTGATGCCTTCGCTTATGATGGCAACCGTGAGCTGGTCAGCGAGACGGATATTACCAGCCAGTTCTCTGACCACCAGTGGTTGAGCGAGCCTGTAAGCCTCGGCTTCAAGTTCCCCTTCTATGGACAGGACTATGAGCAGGTTTACATCTCCTCTCATGGTGGCGTCTCCATGTATACGGCCGATGGCAACATTGCTTGCCTTGTCCCCACGGCTAATTGTGTCAATGGCCTGGGCTACATCTCGGCTTATGCCAATTCAGGCCACCTTGACCTCAATACGAACAGCAAGATTACCTATGGCCGCCAGGATGGCAAGTTCGTGGTCAAGTTTAAGAATGTGATTACCCCGGCTCTCCGTGGGGGCGACGAAAAGACGATCATCAGCTTCCACATGGCTCTCTGCCCCGATGGCAGCGTAGAGGTTTACTATGACGACTACGATCCCACCACGGTGTTCGGTGAGGGAGGCTACCTCATGTGCGCTGTGAGCGATCCCGACTGTGCCGACGAGTTCGTCGTGACCGACTGGGATGCTGTCTGCGACTACGACAACTATATCTACTCTCAGTTCCAGACCGGCACGGCAGTCAAAATCTTAGCTCCAGCCACCTCCATCATCGAGAGCGTGTCTCCTGCTGATGGCGTCATAGGTATTGGCGATAGTCAGGAAGTCACTGTAACCGTCAAGGCCGGCGATAAGGTCTATGCAGGCGCTATTGAAAATCTTCTCACTGTCGCTACCAACGACCCCCAGACGCCTACCAAGAATCTTGTAGTTAAGGCCAACATCGAGGGCGACCTCCGGCCGCTTGCCGTTGTCGACACCGAGACCATCAGTTTCGGCCGCCACTTCCGCACCTCCACGCCTCGCCGTGCCGTGCTCCTTAGCAACAAGGGCCGCAGTCCTCTCACCGTTGAGAGCGTGGCTGTGACCGATGGCAAGTTCCGTCTCGACGCGTCGCTTCAGGTTCCATTCGTGGTTGAGCCCGGCCAGGGCCGCGATATAGACGTCTATCTGCCCACCGAGCTGGAAGGCGCAGTAACCGATCAACTCGTCCTCACCTTCCAGGGACTTGAACCCATACACGTGCAGCTCGAGGGCGAAGTGATTGGTGTACCCCAGTGGGCGCTTGCTCCCGAGGCCATCGAAGAGACTGTCAACCATGGTGCAACCATCAGCAAGGAGCTCGTCATCAAGAACGATGGCAACGAGCCTCTGACCTTCAGCCTCTATCCCGAAGCCTGGTACGGCCGTAATGATGTGACCGTCGACGAGACTTCCTCTGTCGACTACTCTTTCAAGGCCAAGAGCGACGATCAGGGCGTGGACTATAAGTGGGAAGACATCACCGAGACGGCCGATGCCCACCTCCCCATGTCTTACTTCCTCGACCAGACTGACTACTATACCGTCGACCTGCCATTCGAGTTCCCCTTCTATGGTGTCAACTATAAGAAGATGTACATCTACAATACAGGCTTCGTATCGTTCACTGACATAGGGGCTGATTACAAGAACTTCCCCGAACCTCCCGCTGGGCTGCCTACCACCGATACGTTCTACAAGAATATCATTGCTCCCTTCTGGGGCAACCATACCATGGACGTTTCGAGTACAGACGGCGTGTTCTACAAGGCTGAAGACGACCGAGTGATTGTATCCTTCAAGAATTATGGCAACAGCGCCATGATCGGAATGAACTATCAGCTCATCATGTACAAGGATGGTCGCTTCAAGTTCCAGTACAACCTCAACGAGACAGGCATGGTGCTTGGCATTTATGGACTTTGCGGTTTCCAGGACGAGAGTTGCCAGCGTGGCCTCACCCTCTCCGACAGCTACATCGTCTCTGGCAATGCCATTGAGTTCGCACCTGTCAAGACCATCAATGTGCCCGCCGGTGGCCAGGTGAGTGTGCCTATCGACATCTATGCCAACGACCTCGCCGGCGAGTACGACCGTGCCATCACCATCCATACCAATGTGCCCGGTAAGGAGGTTGTCACCCTGCCCGTTAAGCTTGTCATCAACGGCCAGCCTAACCCCGTCTTCCCTCAGCCGTTTGAGATTGAAGAGGTGGCCGACTATCTCAACTATCCTACTTTGGAATATGAGTTTGAGGTGAAGAATACCGGCAGTGCCGCGTTCACCATCGACGCCATCAGTTTCAACCCCGAGCCGGACAACAACGACCCAGACTTCGACTGGGAGAACTATCAGCCCATACCTGCTTACCTTACCGTCTATACCACTTATTATGACAGCTGGTGGGACGAGTGGGTGACTGACTGGTCGAATGTCAACTATCTGACCGAGCCCATTGTGGTCGGCACCGAGCCCGTCAAGTTTAAGTTGCTCTTCATGGACCAGGGCATGCCCACAGAGGCATCGCTCCCCATAACCTTCCATGTCAGCGGCCTGGCCACAGACCAGATTGTGGTGCCCTTCCACATCGTGCTGACCGACGCTCCCGTCATGACCCTCGACCGCGAGACCATTGCCATCACCAATGTGAAGCCCGACTACGAGGGCGAGGAAACCCTTACCATTGCCAATGAAGGCGCCTATAAGTTGAAGTACTCTCTGCGGCTCGACCCCTCAGGTCGCGACGAAGTGCCTGTGGTCGACGAGGAAGGCGGTGGCGGTGTAGCCCCTGCGGCCAACACCTTCAGCCCTCTTGCTCCTGACTCCATTGGCGCTCAGCTCCACGCACGTGGTGGCTCGGCAATCAGCCTGTTCAATTTCAGCGACGGCCAGGGCGACCAGGATGCCTACATCTACGATGTGCCCAAGGGCACGGAGTACAGCAACCTCATCTACTATCCCGTGCTCCAGCCTGTCTCTTCGGCCAAGTCGGCCATCCTTGGTACAGGCTCTACGCTTACTGACAATTTCTATGCCGCTACTCGCTTCGTAGCCCCTGACCAGGGTTTCAACCTCAGCCACCTCTACTTCGTGGGTACGATTGGTGACCTCGAAAATGTAGATATAGAGGCTACCGTCATCTACGGCAGCGATGTGACCAAGGGCAGCCAGATTGGCCATGGCAAACTCCGTGTGGAGAAAGAAGAACCCCGTGACGGCGGCTACTATGGTGAGCCCCGCATGCTTACCTTCGATAGCCCTGTCTTCATCAACCCCGCCGATACCTTCTATGTGGTGGTTAAGTATCCCGCCGGTTATGGCCACTCTGCCATGCTTGTCAACAAGGACGGCAGCAAGTCACCCAACCGCTACATGGCCTATCTCAACAGCTTCGGCGGATGGTTTGACGTGGAAGAGATGCTCGATGCCAATTATGGCTACGGTGCCATGGGCTTCTTCATGACCTGCGTAGAACGCGAGGCCGGCGAGCCCTGGATTCGTCTCTTGGATGCGCAGACCGAGGGCGAACTTGCTCCGGGTGAGCAGTTGCCTGTCAAGTTCGCAGTGAAAGCTGCCAACACCTACTTCGATAAGGACAACAAGGCCACCCTCGTCATCCATACCAACGATCCTTCTCAGAAGCTCGTCAACTACCACATCACGCTCGACCGCAATGCAGCTCCTCTCATCACAGTGCCGGCCTCCACTCTCACCGTCGCAGAGGGAGATGTGGCCATCCTGCGTACCGTAGTGACCGATGCCGAGGGCGATGCCTTCACGCTCAGTTTCTCCGACGACTGCGAGGCTGCCACCATCCTGGCAGCCACTTCAGCAGACGGCTCCACTGAAGGTGTCGAAATTGCTGACGATGGCAGTGTCCGTGTAGCCGCTGGCTACTCGCTCACCCTCGACTTGCAGCTGGCTCCCACCTATGGCCAGGCCGGTGCCCATACCGTTGCCTTCACCGCCACTGATGAGACCGGTAGTGTCAGCACGGCCCAGGCTCACTATCAGGTGGAGCATACCAACCGTGCCCCTGTCTATGAAGGTGTCGAGGAGATTGTGCTTGCTCCGGGACAGGTTACTCCCATCTATCTCTTTACCTCTTTCTTCTCCGACCCCGACGGCGATGACATGACCTATACTGCCACTGTAGCCGATGCCGGTGTGGCAGCTGCCTATACTTCCCTGGGCGGCTTCATCATTGCCACGATGGGTGAGGGTAGTACCACCCTCACTCTGACGGCTACCGATGTCAACGGTGCTACTACCACGCAGCAAGTGCCCCTCATCGTCTCCACCTCAGCCGGCATTGAGACAGCGCCTGCTTCTCCCTCGGCAGTGACCGTCACCGCTGAGG
The DNA here is from genome assembly GCA_945836755.1 of uncultured Bacteroidales bacterium. Lineage (GTDB taxonomy): Bacteria > Bacteroidota > Bacteroidia > Bacteroidales > Bacteroidaceae > Alloprevotella. Next base: position 35,901 of record CAMAMB010000012.1, on the reverse strand, counting down.
CACTGAAGGCCATCGTCACCCTTCCGACTGCCCATCATGTCGTGCTCACGGTGTACGATGCAGCCGGTCGTGCTGTCGTAGTCAAGGAGATGAACGAGACCGCTGCAGGCCAGCACGCCCTTCTCTCTCTCTCCACAGCCGGTGTATACCAGCTCGCTGCTGAGATTGACGGCGTCACCACCGTGGTCAAGTTTGTAGCCAAATAAGCCCACTCCCGCGGCTGCCACACCAAGGTGGCTGCGGGGAAGGCTCTCTGGCTATCCCTGCCGCTTGGCCGATATGTCTCTTATGACCTTATTCCCCTTCTCTGCCATGTAGCTCCTGTGAGTCTGTAGCTCGAGCCTTTTGAGAAGGTTGCTCTCTCCTCGCAGAGCGTGCCTGTATTCCCTGTAAGTGGATGCAGCGCACGCTCTGCTTATTTCTTTACCCCTGTATGTATATCTAAGTTGTCCTCCATGTACATCCGGTTTTTCCTCTATGTACATCTAAGATTTTCTACATGTACATGTAGTTTTTCCTGCATGTACATGTAGTTTTTCCTGCATGTACATCTAGTTTTTCCTGCATGTACATCTAAGATTTTCTACATGTACATGTAGTTTTTCCTGCATGTACATCCAGCTTTTCCTACGCGTATATCTAACGTTTCACCACATCTACTTCCAGTGGGGTCTCCCTTGCTTCCAAGGCGGTTGGTGAAGCGACGCCTTACCCCGGTGTACATAGCCATGTCAGCCTTTGACTATATCATATCACGGTACTGCATCGCCATAGGTCAAATGACTATGATCGAAACACCTCCTGCCGGTCTTCACCTCTCCTTGGGAGCACGTCAAGATAGCTTCCTATGAAAGCAAATCCACAGACCTCCCTCGCGAAGGCAGGTTTGTGGATTTAAATGGAGCTAAATGGTGCAATGATTAAGGAGGTTCCGGCTATGTCGCTACCTATATCTGCATATCCTGTCGACGTGTTATAATAGCCATAGTTACTTTCATAATATGAGGTCTTCTCACCCGTCTCACCCCAGGCGTAGTAGCCACCGTACCTCTCAGGCGTAGTAGCGCCCACGTTGCAGCAGGCCCACTTCGTGCCACTCGGCAGGCCGAGGTCGATGGCGCGGGGATGATGGCTATCAGGGCACGAGAAGTACGAGATGGCAAAGCTCACGCTGTCGATAGCGGCCAAGGGGACGCGGTAGACACTGTCGGCCGTCCACACTTCCTGCACCTCATAGTCAGCGTGGAGCATGCTGTCGAGGTTGAGGCGGGAGTGGCGGACACTGTCCACCTTTGCCTTGAAGAAAGCATTGATTTAGCCGTCGTTGCGGTAGATGTATATGGCCTTTTGCTGCGCCGCGGCGGGCGAGGCAAGGGTCAGCAGGAAGGTCAGGAGAAGGTAAAGCTGCTTCATGACTTAATGGTTTAATAATCTTCAACGTAGGGCTTCACCACCTATGTGCTGCCAGAGAACGCGAGAAGGGAATTGGATAGTCTTCACAGGTGGCATAAAATGATAGTTGGATAGTTAGAGAATATGGATATGCCACTCAGTGGTAGTGGCCAACTACGGGTGAGCAAGACAGATGGCCTCTCCGCATTGGCAAAAATGCAACAAACAACGATACGAATGGTTAATAATCCCCTCCCCAATTCTCACCGTGCCTGCGGGCTTATACGGAGCTTCCCCACAAAGTAGCCGTCTTCGGCGGAAACTGCAGTCTGCCTATACACAAAAAGTGTGTTGCCGTTGTGGCAACACACTTTGTCAAGAGAGCCCCGTATAGGGGAGAGGTACCCAGCAGATTCGAACTGCTGTACACGGTTTTGCAGACCGCTACCTAACCACTCGGTCAGGGTACCAATAGTTGTGGCGGTGTGTACGGGACTCGAACCCGTGACCCCATGCGTGACAGGCATGTATTCTAACCAACTGAACTAACACACCAAAGTGGGTAATCATTTCTGAATTGCGGGTGCAAAGATATAAGATATTTGTGAAACGACAAGGGATGTACGGCCTTTTTTCTAAAAAACTTTGCAAAGCAGGGCTGCATCGTGGTATCTGCCATCCGCGTAGACCCAGTCAGCCAATATGGCCACCTGCCGGTAGCCCGCGCGGCTGAAGGTAGCGAGCGAGGGGGCATTGAAGGTGGGAATGTAGGCATAGAGTTGGTGGATGCGCAGCCGCTCGACAAAGAGCTGCTCGCAGAGGTTCAGCGCCTTAGTGGAAAGATTGCGTCCCCTGTATGCCTTCAAGAGGGCAATGCCGACCTCGGCGCGTGAGGCCGTGGGAGAGAAGTTGGTGAGGTCTAAAAGGCCAATGGCTGTAGGCGCGGAATGTTCGTCGTCGGTCACTTCTATGACGAGGCGTAGCTCACCGCAGGCAAAGATGGATTGCCGGTGGGCCAGATATTGCTTGAGCTGATAGCGCGAATAGGGAGCCTCGGGGTTAGAGACGTGCCAGAGTGAAGGGTCGTTCTCGATGCTGTAAAGCAGGTCTAAGTCTTCCGGCTCGATGGGGCGTAGTCGCATGCACTTACGTATGGAGGGTGAGGGGTGGCAGGTGGGGCGCTTACTGTCTGACGAGGTGGAATACCTTGCCGCCGGTGGTAAGCATGTTGCGGTCGGGATGGTAGAACCCGATGTGGCATTTTGGGTCGGGGTGGCTCATGAAGAGGCGGAGCACCTCCGAGTAGCTGTAATTGTCGAGGTCGTAAACCACATGGTTCTGCCCCGCCATGTGAACCTCGGGCGAGAGATGCCCCTGGGGTAGGGTGGTAGAGTCGTGGTGGAGACACTGAATGTGAATGCCGTACTGTGAGGCCAGCTCCTGAATGTCGCCTTCGTGATGGCCTATGTACATCATCTGCTGCGGGATATGGCTCTCGAAGGGGTTGAGATAATGGTGGATAGACTTCAGCTGGTAGGAGATGAAGGCAAAGAGGGCCTTGGTGACAATGGCAGTCTGTATGGCCGGTGCCAAGAGGGGCGCAGAGCGTCTGAAGTGCTTTTTGAAGAAGATGTACATGGCCTCGTAGAAGACATGCACATAGTGATAAGAATTTTTCTTGGTGCTTTCCCCTTTGTAATGAAGCATGGGGGTTGGCACATAATAGTTGCGGTAGCCCTGAAGCCTCATTCGGTAGGACAGGTCAATGTCTTCGCCATACATGAAGTAGTCCTCGTCGAAGCCGCCGGTCTTTCTGATGGCCTTGGCGCTGGTCAGCATGAAGGCGCCGGATACGATGTCAATCATATTCTCCCGGTCTTCGTCAAGATACTCCATATAGTAGCGGCCGAAGGTACGGCTGCGGGGCATGAGGGCCTGCAATCCACTCATCTTGCAGAACGAAACCCACGGCGTAGGCAGCCCTCTGCGCGACTCGCGGGCGAAGCTGCCGTCGGACTGCAACATTTTCACGCCAATGACGCCCCAGTCGGACCGACCGCGTGCAAAGCGTATGACGTCAGCGAGCGTATCCTCACCAAGTACGGTGTCGGGGTTGAGAAACAGCAGATAGTCGCCCGCTGCCCGTCGGATGGCCTGATTATTGGCTTTGCCAAATCCAATGTTACGTTGGTTGTTGATGTAGTGCAGGTTGGGATACTTGTCGGCAGGAAATCTGTGCTTGATATGAGGAATGGAATTATCCTTGGAGTGATTGTCGACGATGAATATCTCCAGGTCTTCGTGAGCGATGCCTCTTGACCTATAGATAGAGTCAAGACACTGCTCGAGGAAATACTTGACGTTGTAGTTGATGATGATAATGGAGAGTAACACGGACGATGCAGATAGGTGTGCGGTAAGTACTATAATCTTTTAGGGTGTGCGGGTGTGCGGTGCCGCAAGCTGTCATGCTGTGGAATGGTTACCACAGTTGCCGGTCCTCTTCGGCCAACAGCACACCAGGCCGGTGAGCGAGATGAGCAGGCAGAAGAGCGCATTCTGCACGTAGCCTAAAAGGTAGTATGCGAGGATGTTAAGTAATGCTACTCCCCCCATTCCGAGGCAGCGAATGAGATGCCATCGTCTGAGGGAACAGGCCCGCCCCCGATGTTGGCTTTCGTCAGCTGAAGCCTTCGGCTTGCGGCGCAGGGCACCCCATGTGGCAGCCAGGGTGAGGATAATGCAAGCCAAGTCGAGAACGTAGCGCGCCTCCGTGGAGAGGGACACTGTGCCCGCCGGCAGCCATTCAGCCTCAAACGTAAGGCTCACAAGGCCAATAAAGCCCCAGAGAGATATGTAGACAATGCGAGGAAGGGTAAGATCAGAGTGCTGAGACATGAGCGTGAGAGGATGAGGGAGGTAAGGGTTGGAGCACATGAGGCGGGCAGAGGACCTATACTACGGAGTGAAGGGCGTGCGCCCCGTGATGGAGCGCCCCAGCGTCACCTCGTCGGTATATTCCAGGTCGTCGCCCACGCTGACGCCGCGTGCGAGCACTGAGAGCTTAATGCCCGAGGCAGCAAGTCGGCGCGCAATGTAGAAGTTGGTGGTGTCGCCCTCCATCGTGGGGTTAAGGGCCAGAATAATCTCGGCCACCTCGCCACTCTCGGCTCTCTGGAAGAGCGACTCCAGTTCGATATCGCTTGGCCCGATGCCTTCCATGGGCGAGATGACCCCACCCAACACGTGGTATAGCCCTCGGTACAACCCCGTACGCTCAATGCACATCACGCCGTGAATGTCCTCCACTACACAGAGCAAGGACCTGTCGCGGCCCGGCGAGGCGCAGATGTCACATAGCTCAGTGTCGCAGAGATTGTGGCATACGCGGCAACGCTTCACCTCCTCGCGAAGGCGAGTGAGGCTCATACTGAGGTTGCGCACCGTGTCGACGTCCTGCCCTAAGAGATAGAGTGCATAGCGCAAAGCCGTCTTACGGCCTACGCCCGGAAGGCGCGCCAGCTGCTGCACGGCACGCTCTAAAAGCCCTGAAGGGAAAGGTTCGCTGAGCACGGGGTTGAGAATATATTAAGTGAGTCCGGGACAGACGGACTTGTGGCTTGTGGATAATAGGAGGAACAGGGGGGTAAGGCATGGCCGCCGGGAAAGATGGCAGCCCGACGAAGACCAAGCGCGCAGGCGGCCAAGGGGCAGGCCGTCAACATCGAGATAGTCCCACGGGGCGCAAAATTACGAATAAATACTTTGTCCAAGCGCCCGCGGCCCTTAACTTTGCCTGCAAAAGTGAGAAAGGCTGCCCATGATGTAGGGTGACACTTCCCCTCTTCCACCTTGCCCACTCCCTATTAATCCGCTCACGCTGCATGGAAGGGAGTGCATGCGCCTTTGCAGCCCGCTTCACACTCTCGGTGAGCATCGACAGACAGCCTCACGCTCCCCCTGCAAACACACATTGTCAGCTTATAACTATGAACATTGTATCAGCCGAATTTGTAGTGAGTAACAGCCGTGCCGACCGTTGTCCCCAAGACGGACGGCCCGAATATGCCTTCATAGGTCGTAGCAATGTGGGTAAGAGTAGCCTTATCAACATGCTCACGGCACGCAGAGGGCTGGCCATGACCTCCTCTACACCGGGCAAGACCATGCTCATCAATCACTTCTGCATCAACGGAGAGTGGTATCTCGTAGACCTTCCCGGCTATGGCTATGCCCGACGAAGTAAAGAAGAAGTGGCAAAGTTGGGACGCCTTATCAGCCACTACGTGCTGCGCCCTACGGGTCCCACCTGCCTCTTCGTACTAATCGACTCGCGCCTATCGCCACAGCCTGTCGATCTCGATTTCATACACCAGCTCGGAGCCGAGGGAGTGCCCTTTGCCATCGTCTTCACGAAAGCAGACAAGGCCAAGGTCGGAGAGTTGAACCGAAACGTGAGTGCCTTCCTTACAGCCTTGCGAGCCGAGTGGGAAACCCTTCCTCCCCACTTCGTGACCAGCAGCAAGACAAGACAAGGGCGGGAAGAGCTACTCGATTATATCGACAGCATAAATCGTAGCCTAAAGCCGTGAGACTTGCGGCGAAACATTTATTCTTCCAATCCGTGTGCAGGTAGGTGGCGATAACTATTCACTCCACCTGCACCAATAGACCCCCCTTTAACTTCATGACCCACCTTGTAGAACGTCTGCAGAGAGTGAGAACCACGATGGTGCTTGCGGCCGTGTTGGTGGCAGCCGGCTCCCTCATCTATGCTCACCAGCTGACGCGCGCCCTTTATCATGAGGAGGAGCGCAAGATGCAAGTATGGGCCGAGGCTATGCGTTCGCTCACCGTGGCAGACGAAACGACTGACCTCAACCTCGTTTTACGCGTTATCAATAGCAACCACACCATACCGGTAGTGGTGACCGATGACCATGGCCATGTGACAACTTATCGTAACCTTAGGCCGCAGCCCTCAGGGAAAGACTCGCTGCGCGTCTTAAATGAGGCCGTGAAGCGTATGCAGGAAGAGGGGCAGACCATGAAGGTGGACGTGGGAGAATATGCCTTAACCGTCTGCTACACAGAGTCAGTTCTTATCCACCGTCTGCGTCTCTACCCTTACGTACAGTTGGGAGTGGTGAGCATCCTCGTGTGTGTGGCGCTGATGGCGCTGATGGCGTTCAAGCGTGCCGAGCAGGACAGACTATGGGTAGGCCTTTCACGCGAGACGGCACACCAATTGGGCACCCCCCTCTCCTCGCTGATGGCCTGGAGTGAGATGTTGCGCGAGGCTTATCCCGGTGACGCCCTCATACCCGAGCTTGAACAAGATGTGCAGCGCCTACAACTCATAGCCGAGCGCTTCTCCAAAATAGGTTCAGCGCCTGAGCTCACAGTGCAGGACCTTACCCCCGTGGTGCAACGGGTGGCGGCCTATGTCGACCGTCGCACCTCCCGTAAGGTGACTGTGAGTGTGGAACCTCCACCACATCCCCTGCCTGTACACCTGAATGCCCCCCTTATGGAGTGGGTAATTGAAAATCTCTGCCGCAACGCCGTTGATGCCATGCAGGGCGAGGGAAGTATCACCCTCCGCTTGAGAGCCGTGGCCTCCGGAGCCCATCTCGAAGTCACCGATACCGGGCGAGGCATAGCGCGTGGCCGTTTCAAGACCGTGTTTCGCCCGGGATTTACCACCAAGTCAAGAGGATGGGGACTCGGTCTCTCCCTGGCCCGCCGCATTGTCGAGGGGTATCACCACGGACACATCTACGTCAAGAGCAGCGAGATAGGGCGCGGCACGACGTTTGCTATTGACTTGCACTAGTAAGATGGAAGGCGTGAAGCGACGTATATCGAGGGAAATGCCCCGTCCTCATGCAATATATCGTTGCTTCGACAGGACGACAATAGGTATGGGATATAAAAAAGATTGATTGTCTCTCGACAACCAATCTCTTACTAACCTTAAATCTAATACCATGAAAAACACTGCAAAAGTACCTCCCTGTGCCCTTCATCCCAAGTCCGGCCGGCAAAAATCTCAGCCCTTTGACACAATTTTGTGTTTATTGTCCTGATTTGCAATGTGGGCTTTCAATATCAATCATTATAGTATGAGTGGTGCGTTGCCTGTGGTATGGAGATGCAAGTGAGGACAAATAAATGCTGTCAGCCTTTCCCCCGATGACCAATAGGTGATATTTTCACGTGGCCCGGCGTCCGTTCAAGCCTTTTTTGCTTCCTTTGTAGCTACGTTGTATGGGTGTCTTTATCCCGCCCGTCTGTTACATTGCCTTCATGATGAGGGATATAACTAAGAAGCCACTCTTCTAACCCACGCCTTATTTAACGCACATGTCAATCAATGATGTTATATATCTTCGCAAGGAGCATAAATTGCTGGAGGCCTACGATGTAGCTCGCCGGGATATCATTGAGGACTGCAACGAGTGGACACGCGCTTCGTTATTCTGGGTGCTCAACGACTTTGTCAAGGTCTATTTTCTTCCCCATCGCCGATATTATCATGCGTCGCTCTGTTTGAGGGCGATGTCGCGCGTGCTTCCCATCATGCACGACCCTAAAGGCTATGGTACAAAGGCTTATGAGCACCTGGCACGTAGCGTTTGTTTCTATTCAGCCGAGGTGGACAGGCTATATCGTCTGTCGGCTACTGACGCCACTTCGGCGTATCTTACCCTTACCAGAAGATTTGGTGTCCAGGGCGAGAGGCTACTCAATATCTTCCATAAAGAGATGGGGTGGGTGCTATATCGTTACATGTGTGCTAATATCTCTTCCCTCTCGGAGTGGACTGTGCGCTGTCTCCTGCGCGACTATCTGTGTCTGGCTGCGCCACGACCATCGGAGTTGCATTCGTCAGTCTTGGCATTTGCTGCGGATTTCTCCTTCCGCGCTACAGATTTTCGTTTTACTCGCTTCTTGGCCCTGTGGGGCTTGTCCAATCTACGTCCAACTGACTACGAGGTGCAGAGGGCGGGTGAGATTTTGAAGCCTTCTTTGGCGCAGCGTGTGTGTCAGGCGTTGGTGTACTCGGGAGAGACTTTTGATGTGGTGAAGATGGTTGGTAGTTTCTCGCGTGATAGATATGAGATTATAGATTATCTACGTGAGGCCTGCTATCATAGATTGAGGGATGTGAACGAGGGGAAGGTGTCTGCTGATTTGTGGGCAGAGCTCCATCGATACGCTGTGGCATATGCTCCTTTGTCCTGCTCCCCCTGGCATTCACGCATTCTTGAACTGGCTCTATCTCTGATGCTGAGGAACGAGGCCTGGCGCCTTTTGTCGTTCATGCAGTCATGGGATGGTACGGGCAATTTGCGAGAAGCTGATTATAGGCCGAGGGTGGACAAGACGGGGAAATCGATTCCTTCAGTTGCAGAGGTCGCTGTCAGGCGTTGCTTCTCCATTGTCCACCGGTTAAGCGAGAAACGCCGCTCTGCATACACTCTTGAGTGGCTCAGGGGCTGCTATCGTGATTTGATAGAGCATGGCATTGACTATGAGGCTATCCGTCAAGAGTATGATAATCTCAGTCGTTGGCTTCGAGCTGGCACTGCAACACGTGATGTATGACATAATTTCGTTGTCCGTGACGCCATAAAATGAAGCGGGGAGGGTGATGCTCTCTCCGCTTTATTTTATGATATGGCTATGTGCCTGCTCCTCTACGTTGGGCGGGCATCCCTTTCTCATGCCTGCAGCCTCAGAAGCGGGGCTTCCCTCTGAAGTGCTCGATAAATCTATAGGCGTAGCGGTAGGTGAACAGACTATGGAGTAACATACAAGCAGCGAGGTGAGCTCCTCTAAAGGGGGCTCACCTCGTTCGTATGGTTTGCTATGTACGGGCCGGATAGTGCTTCGCCTGCCCGTCGCCGCTGCTGAGAGGGTGACCGTATGGGCGGATCAGAGTGCAGCGAGCACGTTTTGCTCTATGCGTGCATGGGGGTCGGTAGAGGTTGTGGGTTGGAAGGGCTGGCCTATGAGGTGCTCGTACAACTCGATGTATCTGGCGGAGATGTTTTCAACTACCTGGGGTGTCATCTCGGGGATGGGCTGGTCGGCGGGGCCTCCGGGCGTGAAGCCATTCGTGAGGAGCCACTCACGTACAAACTCCTTGGATAGTTGTCGCTGTGGCTGACCGGCAGCGAAGCGCTCTTCGTACCCTTCGGCATAGAAGTAACGGGAGGAGTCGGGGGTGTGTATCTCGTCCATGAGCAGGATGCGGTCGTCACACTTGCCAAACTCGTACTTGGTGTCTACGAGGATGAGGCCTCGCTTGGCTGCCATCTCTGTGCCTTTCTTGAATAGGGCGAGACTATAGGCTTCGAGGCGTTCGTACTCGTCGGAGGTGACGAGGCGGCGGGCTATAATCTCAGCGGGGGAGATGTCTTCGTCGTGAGTGCCGATTTCAGCCTTCGTCGTGGGGGTGATGATAGGATGAGGTAGCTGCTGGTTCTCTTTGAGGCCTTCGGGCAGGGTGACGCCGCAAATCTGGCGCACGCCTTGTTTATAGGCTCTCCAGGCGCTGCCGCAGAGATAGCCTCTGACAATCATCTCTAAGGGGTAACCCTGGCAGTTGTGACCGATGGTAACCATGGGGTCTGGCGTGGACTGCTTCCAGTTGGGGCAGATGTCTGACGTGGCGTCGAGGAAGTGTGCCGCTATCTGGTTGAGCACTTGTCCCTTGTGGGGGATGCCGGAAGGGAGAATGACGTCGAAGGCCGAGATACGGTCAGTGGCCACGATGACGAGGCGCGAGCCGAGATTGTAGACGTCGCGCACTTTTCCGTGGTAGACGCTTTGTTGACCGGGGAAGTGGAAATCGGTCTGGGTGAGGGCTGTGGACATGGGTGTGTGGGGTTTGTATGTGATGATAATAGGAGTGGATATGCTTTGTAGGCGACCGGGAATGTCTCTGCCGCTCTATCTGTGATGTGGAGTGTGGCGGTCGGGAGTATGGTGTCGGGCGTAGGCGGCTACAATGTCGGTGACGAGCTGGTGGCGAACGATGTCGGTTTCGTCGAGCTGTACGATGGCTATGCGGGGTATGTCGGCGAGAATGTGTGTGGCCTCTCGCAGGCCGCTGGGCTGTGTCGGCGGAAGGTCTATCTGCGTGCAGTCGCCGGTCACTATCATTTTGGTGCCGTGTCCCATGCGTGTGAGGAACATCTTGAGCTGTGGAGTGGTGGTGTTCTGTGCTTCGTCGAGTATGACGATGGCGTGGCTGAGGGTGCGTCCTCTCATGTAGGCCAAGGGGGCTATCTGTATGGTGTTGGTAGCTATGTATTCGGCGAGCCGCTGAGGGGTTAGCATGTCTTGGAGTGCATCGTAGAGAGGCTGCAGGTAGGGATCCACCTTTTCTTTCATGTCGCCGGGCAGGTAGCCGAGCTTTTCGCCGGCTTCTACTGCGGGTCGGCAGAGTATGAGGCGCTTGACCTCTCTGTGTTTGAGGGCTCTCAGGGCGAGGGCTATGGCCGTGTATGTTTTCCCGGTGCCTGCAGGGCCTATGGCTATGGTGAGGTCGTGGTGGGTGAAGGCTTCTACCAGACGGCGCTGGCCCGGGGTGCGTGGGGTGATGGGATGGCCGTCAGCGGTGTGCACGATGACGTCGGTGGGGCTGTCTGTGCCGGTTTCGGGGCTTTCGGCGGTGTGGAGGTGGTGGATGATGTCTGTAGGGGTGAGGCGTCCGGTCTTGGCGCAGTGGTGGTCAAGGGCCTGGAGGAGGCGGGCAAAGGTGTCGACTGCGGTCTGTGGGCCGATGATGCGTACGTCGGTGTCGCGTGCGTGGATGTGTAGTTGTGGGTGGAGGGCTCGCAGATGCCGTAGATTGTTGTCGCCGGGGCCGTAGAGTATTTGTGGGTCTGACTGGGTGATGATGATGTGCTTCTCAATCATGTGTGTGAAGGGGCGGAGAGATGTGGATGGGGCGCTGGTATGGCGGTGCGCGGTGGGGGAGCAGGTGGGCTGATGGCCTTGGGAGGACTGTGTGTCAGCGTGCAGTGATGTGGAAGCACGACTGCTTGACCTCGTGCTTTACGTAGCATGTGCCCATGAGGCGTTGGTCTTCGAGCACCTCGGCGAGTATCTGCTTGAAGGCGGTCACCCATCGTATGGAGTCGGTGCCGTCATCATTGATTTGCAGGAAGCGGTTGTAGGAGATGTCAATGGTGGTGCCGTAGCGGTGGCAACTATTTTCAGAGGCGTTGGCGTTGTGGCGTCTGAGTCGGTCGATGTCTTCTGCGGTGCGCATGACCGAGGTGATGATGAGCTTGTGGGGTGGAAATCCTTTGGTGGCGAGTGAGTCGTTGAAGGCACGTGCTATCTCGCCGAGCAGGTAGGCGGCTCTCGGTATGAGGTATGGGATGGAGTGGTTCAGTTGCTGCACGCTGTAGAAGGGGTTGTCGGCTATGTAGACGAGGTCGTTCTTTCGGGTGGCGGCTTCGACCCTGTTCTTGATGTGGGTCACTCCGAGGGATTGGGCTGTGGCCAGTTGCACGTCGTTGAGGTCGGGGAAGGCTTTGTCGTAGCTCGTCACGCTGGTCACTCGGTTGCGTACGGGCTTACCGTCTGCGGTGAGCAGTCGCAGTGGGGAGCGTGCGGTGAGCAGGAGGCTGTCCACATGGTTGCTGTGGGTGCGTATGCTGTCGGGTATGTGGGTGGCTGCTGTGGCGGGTGCGGGGGCTATGGTGTCGATGGTCTCAGAGAGGAGTTCCTTGGTGCGTTCGCCTATGTCTGGCTTGACGCATTTGAGCACGGATAGTATGATGACGATGAGTGCGAAGGCTTTGATGAAGTGGTGAGGCGGGCGGGTGTATTTCACGGGGATAGGTTGATTGTCTGTGCAGTGGGTGTATGGTCTGTGGTCTTGCTGCGGCCGAGGCCCTGCTGGGGTTTATTCAAAGAGGTTGTCTGTCGCAGCGTTTTTCCGGTCGGTTGTGGTGGCCTGGGGAGCTTGTTCTTCATGGCCCTCGCCGTTGGGTGTCGGGCTTTCATCGTTTGAAGGTCCTAAGAGGTCGTCCGTGGCTTGCAGACTGTCGGCCTCGAGGCTGTCGGCGGGCTCTTGGGCTTCATAGTAGGTCTCGCTGAAGGAGCTGGGGTCTATATTCTCGGGGGGCATTCCGTAGCGGCGCATGTATTTGGAGCTGAATGTCTTGTCGTCCATGACGTAGCGCATGAAGGCGGCCACGATGGGTAGGGCTGTGCGGCTGCCCTGTCCGAGTGCACCGGTGCGGAAGTGTATGCTGCGGTATTCGCCGCCTACCCACGCTCCACCCACGAGAGAGGGAGTGACGCCCACAAACCAGGCGTCGGAGTGGTTGTTGGATGTGCCCGTCTTGCCGCCCATGTCGAGATGGCCGCCAAACTTGCCTAAGTACATCATGGCGCCGAGGGTCTGTGAAGTGCCGCCGGCATCGCGTACACCGGCCTCCAGGAGCTTCTGCATGTAGAAGGCTGCCGTCTGTGGGAGGGCGCGGGTCTCCTTGGGCGAAGCTTCATAGATTACCTTGCCCTGTGCGTCTTCTATCTTGCTGACGAGTACGGGCTCTACGTGGATGCCGTCGGCTGCCACGCAGGCGTAGGCGTTGACGAGTTCGAGCAGGTTGACGTCGCTGGAGCCGAGCGGGAGGGAGGGTGTCTCGTCGAGCGGCGACTTGATGCCCATGTCGTGGGCCGTCTGTATGACTGCGTTGATGCCCACTTCCTGTCCGAGCTTGACGGCAATGGTGTTGATGCTCTGTGCAAAGGCTGAGCGCAGGGGCATCTGGGCGTTGCTGAAGCGGCCATTGGCGTTGTGGGGCTGCCAGACGTCGGTCTTGTCGTGTTTCTTGTCGTAGACCTCCATTCTGATGTACTCATCCTTGCGTCGGTCAGAAGGGGTGAGGCCTTGCTTCATGGCTGTGGCGTAGACAAAGAGCTTGAAGGTGGAGCCGGGTTGGCGCATGGCGCGTACCTTGTCGTACTTCCACGAGGCGAAGTCTATGTCGCCGACATAGGCTTTGACGTGTCCAGTCTCGGGCTCCATGGCCACGAAGCCGGCGTGGAGGAAGCTGACCATGTAGCGTATGCTGTCCATGGTCGACATTTCGCGTTCTATGGGGCCGTCGTAGCTGAATAGCTTGACGGGGTGCGGGCGGTTCATGTAGTGCCAGACGGAGTCGGGGGCGTCGGGGTAGCGTGCCTCGAGCATTTTGTAGGCGTCGGTCTTCTTGGCGAGGTCTTCTATAAAGTGGGGAATGACGTTGCCTTTCTCGTCGCGCCAAGGCTCACCGAGGCCTTTCCAGTGGCGGTCGAAGTTTTGCTGCACGCGGCGCATTTGTTCGCTGACAGCCTTCTCGGCGTAGGCTTGCAGGCGGCTGTCGAGGGTGGTGTGTATTTTGAGCCCGTCCACATAGACGTCTACGTCAGGACACTTCTCTTTGATTTCGTCCTTGACGGCTTCTCTGAAGTAGAGGGCTATGCCGTCGTAGGCGCTCTCTACGCTGAAGTCGAGTCTGATGGGTTCGGCCTGCAGGCGTGTCAGTTCTTCGCGCGAGGTGAGGGCCACGTGGTCGAAGTGCTCGGCCAGGTCGTGCCGCCGGTCGTAGAGCCCTTTGAGCACTACGTTGCGTCGGCGAAGGGCGTTCTGTGGATTTAACTTGGGATTATAGGCTGACGTGGCCTTGAGCAGCCCCACGAGCACGGCTGCCTCCTCTGTCTTGAGCTGTGAGGGGGTTGTGCCGAAATAGGTCTTGGCGGCTGTCTTGATGCCGTAGGCGCCGGCGCCAAAGTCGACGGTGTTGGCGTACATCTCGAGTATCTCGCGCTTGGAGCAGAGCATTTCCAGCTCGGTGGCAATGATCATCTCCTTGCTCTTCATGATGACGATGCTCAGACCGGGCACCCGGCCTAAAAGCCCGGTGGAGTACTGCGTGCGCACGCGGAACATGTTTTTCACCAGCTGCTGCGTGATGGTCGAGGCACCGCGGGCTCGGCCTCCCATGGCGTCCTTGATGGCTGCCACGATGCCTTCAAAGTCGATGCCGTGGTGGCGATAGAAGCGCTCGTCCTCTGTCGCTATGAGGGTCTGGAAGAAGACGGGGGCTATGCTGTCGTAAGGCACGGGCGAGCGGTTTTCGTTGAAAAACTTGCCCATGACTTTGCCGTCGGCGCTGATTATCTCTGAAGCTGCAGCCGTTTTGGGGTGGACGATGTCGTTGACGGAGGGGCTGCGGCCGAAGAGCCAGAAGAGGTTGGTCACCACGGCGAAGGCGTAGAAGAGCACTGCCACGATGAAGGTGCACAGGCCGGCCAGCGTCTTGCGCCACCACGGGCGTCCCTTGAACTGGTCGATGTACCAGCGCCATATCCGTGTACACATGCGGGCTACGAAGCGCAGAGGAAGTAGCAGTCTGCGCCATAAGTTATGGAGCATATTCTTGTTCATCGTTCTGGGTGGGGTGGGGCAGGGACGCGCCGACTATGGGCATGCAGGCGTCGGCCTTGCCGGGGAATGTGAGTAAGTATGGAGGGTGAATGTCAAGGCGGGACAGCCCTCGTGTGGCCTCTGAATAGGGCTTCCGGGGCGAGCCGCGTGGCAAAGATAAGGATATTTCGCCACCTTGGCCCCGCGGGGTCGGCTTAATATATTTGTGGAGGCTGATATTTTGAACTTAGCGGGCTTCCGCTCGTGTCGAGAAGCATTCCGGCGAGTGACATTGGGCCGAATGTCAGGTTGCATTGGGCCGAAAGCAAGGTGGCATCCGCCCGAAAGCAAGGTGACATCCGGCCCAATGTCACTCGCGCTAATGCTTCTAAAAATGGCGGAGTGCCTTGCAGCACTCGGAAAGAGCAAGGGGGAGAGAGACGTGGTGGTCTCTCTCCCCCTCGTGGGGTGGATGCTGTGGGCAGCAGCCGGTGGTCTGCCCATGGGGGAGGTGGGGCATGACGCCGGGCACGGCGCTGCGTATGGGTGGAAGGTGTGCAGGGATTTATTCCCACTCTATGGTTGAGGGCGGCTTCGACGAGATGTCGTAGCAGACGCGGTTGACGCCCCGCACGTGGTTGATGATGTCGTTGGAGACCTTGGCCATGAAGTCGTAAGGCAGGTGCGCCCAGTCGGCCGTCATGGCGTCGGTGCTGGTGACGGCGCGCAGGGCCACGGGGTGCTCGTAGGTACGCTCGTCGCCCATGACGCCTACGCTGCGCACTTCGGCCAGCAGGATGGTGCCGGCTTGCCACACAAGGTCGTAGAGGGAGACGCTGACTTCGCCGCTCTCCTGAAGGGTGGCGGGATGTCCGGCGGAGAGACGCTGACGGGCCTCGGTGGCGGGGAGCGTTATCTTGTAGTGGCGCAGGCCCTGTATATATATATGGTCTGCCTCCTGGAGTATGCGCACACGCTCGGGAGTGACCTCACCCAGTATGCGGACGGCAAGGCCGGGGCCGGGGAAGGGGTGACGTGTAATGAGGTGTTCGGGCATGCCCAGCTGGCGTCCCACGCGGCGCACTTCATCCTTGAAGAGCCAGCGGAGTGGTTCGCACAGACTGAGGTGCATCTTTTCGGGAAGGCCGCCCACATTGTGGTGGCTCTTGATGACCTTGCCCGTGATGTTGAGGCTCTCGATGCAGTCGGGGTAGATGGTACCTTGGGCCAACCACTTGGCACCTTCAACCTTCTGCGCCTCAGCGTTGAACACCTCTACGAAGTCGCGGCCTATGATCTTGCGTTTCTGCTCGGGGTCAGTGACTCCGGCGAGGTCGCTGAAGAACTTCTCGGAAGCGTCCACAGCCTTGACGTTGAGGCCGAGGCTTTCGTAGTCACGGAGCACGTCGGCAGCTTCATCCTTGCGCAGCATGCCGTGGTCTACGAAGATGCAGGTGAGGCGTGAGCCGATGGCCTTGTTGAGCAGAACGGCGGCCACGGAACTGTCGACTCCGCCCGAGAGGCCGAGTATGACGCGGTCGTCGCCCAGCTGGGCTTTGAGCTGAGCCACGGTGCTGTCGACGAAAGAGGCTGCACTCCACTCTTGGCGTGAGCCGCAGATGCCGATGACGAAGTTGCGGAGCAGCAGGCTGCCCTGCGTGGAGTGGAACACCTCGGGGTGGAACTGTACGCCCCATAATGGCTCTCCCTCAGCCTGATAGGCCGCATTTTCGACCTTCTCGGTAGAAGCTATGCGCTTGAAGTGGGACGGCAGCGCGGTGATGGTGTCGCCGTGGGACATCCAGACCTGAGAGCGGACGTCGAAACCGGCGAAGAGGGGGTTGGTCGCGTCGATGTGGGTGAGGCAGGCTCTGCCATACTCGCGGCTGCCTGCCGGCTCAACCTTGCCCCCGTAAGTGTGGGCCATGAATTGGGCACCATAACAGATACCGAGGATAGGGTACCGACCGCGGATGTGCTGAAGGTCAATACTGAAAGCCTCGGCGTCGTATACACTGAAGGGCGAGCCGGAGAGTATGACACCTATGACGGAAGGGTCGTCGTGCGGAAATTTGTTGTAGGGAAGTATCTCGCAGAAGGTGTCCATCTCGCGCACACGGCGTGCAATGAGCTGTGTGGTCTGTGAACCGAAGTCTAAGATGATGATTTTCTGTGGCATGGGGTGATATGAGGATGCGTACTATAGATGTAGGGTAGGGGAGGACGCTGCCGCGAAGTCGGGGCACGTCGGCCGTGTTCCGGGCGCGGCTCTGCGGAGAGGGAGGGCTACTTGTCCTTTTTCAGGGCATCGCGTATCTCGCGGAGAAGCACGATGTCTTCAGGCGTGGGCGGTGGGGCCGGGGTCGCCTGCTCCTCTTGCTTTTTGCGTGTCAGCTTCATGAGGGTGCGTATGAGGAGGAAGACGCAGAAGGCAATGATGAAGAAGTCAAGGCATGTCTGGATGAAATTGCCGTAAGCTATGCTGACAGGCTCGGCTCCCTCTTGCAGCGGGTTGAGAGGCAGGTCGTATTTAAGGTCCTTAAAATCAATGCCTCCGATAAGCCATCCCACGGGCGGCATGATAAGGTCATTGACGATGGAAGATACTATCTTTCCGAACGCGCCGCCAATGATGACACCTACAGCCATGTCAAGCGCGTTGCCCTTGATGGCAAAATCTTTGAATTCCTTTATGAAAGAAGTGTGGTTCATTTTGAAAATTTATTACATGTAACTTGGCGCAAAAGTAAAAAGGTTTTCGTATTTTTGCCGCGGTTTCAAGTGAAAAAGTGGCAGTGAACCGGCCACTTTCTCAAGCAGCGCTTTCTTTTGATAGAGGTACGCCCTGTTTGCATAGTGTATGGACGACTTTTTAGTAAGGAGAGAGTGGCCGCGAATAGCTTGTTGACCGCCATAGAGTTCATCCACGGAATTATAAACCCCATTTTAATAGTTCTATTATCCCTAACAAATCATGATTAAAGTAGGTATTAACGGTTTCGGTCGTATCGGCCGTTTCGTGTTCCGCGCAGCTCAGACTCGCGACGACATCCAGATTGTAGGTATCAACGACCTCTGCCCCGTAGATTACTTGGCATACATGCTCAAGTACGACACTATGCACGGCGAATTTGCTGGTACCATCGAGGCTGACGTAGAGAAGAGCGAGCTCATCGTTAACGGCAACCACATCCGTGTGACTGCAGAGCGCAACCCTGCTGACCTGAAGTGGGACGCAGTAGGCGCTGAATACGTTGTAGAATCCACCGGTCTCTTCCTTACCAAGGAGAAGGCACAGGCTCACATCGAAGCCGGCGCTAAGTACGTTGTCATGTCTGCTCCCTCCAAGGATGACACCCCCATGTTCGTTTGCGGTGTCAACTTCGACAAGTACGTGAAGGGTACCCAGTTCGTTTCCAACGCTTCTTGCACCACTAACTGCCTTGCCCCCATCGCTAAGGTGCTCCACGACAAGTTCGGTATCACTGATGGCCTTATGACCACCGTTCACTCTACTACCGCCACTCAGAAGACCGTCGATGGTCCTTCTCTCAAGGACTGGCGTGGTGGTCGTGCCGCTGCCGGCAACATCATCCCCTCTTCTACAGGTGCTGCCAAGGCTGTAGGTAAGGTTATCCCCGAACTCAACGGCAAGCTCACTGGTATGTCTATGCGTGTGCCCACTCTCGACGTATCTGTAGTTGACCTCACTGTCAACCTCGCTAAGCCCGCTACTTACGCTGAGATTTGCGCTGCCATGAAGGAAGCCTCTGAAGGCGAACTCAAGGGCGTGCTCGGTTACACTGAAGACGCTGTGGTTTCCAGCGACTTCCTCGGTGACACTCGCACCTCTATCTTCGACGCCAAGGCAGGTATCGCCCTTACCGACACATTCGTGAAGGTGGTTTCTTGGTACGACAACGAAATCGGTTACTCCAACAAAGTGCTCGAGCTCATCGCTCACATGGCTAAGGTTAACGCATAACCTGTAGCTCAGAAGTACAACTGATCAGCGGGGCGTGCTGTGCTGTAAAAAGTATTGCGCGCCCCGACTTTTATTCAATCGTCGGAGTGTGCGCCAAGTGTGCATGGAGATTTGCCTCGATGGCAGTCAGGCCTCCTTCAAAGGCGCTCATGCCTTGCTGCGTTGCAGTTAGGCTATCTGTGATGGTCGTCAGGCTCGCTTCGATGGTAGTCAAGTCTCCTTCAAAGGCGCCCATGCCTTGCTGCACCCCCGAGCCTTCATGCTAATCCCTTTTGACGTACTCCGGGTTTACTTCTCCGGCTGACCGGCATGTCGCTCGGTCTAACAGGTTCTACTTATGCAACGTTACGACCTACTTACCGTTCTCGGTCCCACCGCTTGTGGCAAGACTGCCTTGGCGGTAAAGCTCGCCCGGCGTATCGGCGGTGAAATTATAAGTGCCGACAGCCGTCAGGTATATAGACGAATGGATATTGGGACCGGGAAAGACCTCGCCGAGTATACGTTAGACGGGAAGCCCGTTGCTTACCATCTGATCGACATAGTAGAGCCGGGCACCAAATATAATGTCTTTCGCTACCAGCAAGACTTCCTGGCAGCCTATCATACCATCCGGGAGAAAGGCCACCGTGCCATTGTCTGCGGCGGCTCGGGTTTATACTTAGAGAGTATACTTCGCGGTTATGCCTTGCCGCCTGTGCCTGAAAATAAGGGGCTGCGTGAGGCGTTGAGTAATAAGTCCCTGAGTGAGTTGACCGCTATCCTGGGGCAGTATAAGCAGCTGCATAACACAACCGACGTAGATACTTGTCAGCGAGCCATTCGCGCTATTGAGATAGCCGAGTTCAGTCGCACCCACTCACAGCAAACACCTCCCTTCCCCAAGCTCTCTGCCTATGTCATAGGTCTGCAGGTGGACAGGGATACGCGCCGCCAGCGCATTACCCGGCGTCTGCAGCAGCGTCTTGCCGGCGGCTTGATTGGAGAAGTAGAGGCCCTGCTCTCTGAAGGCATTGCAGCCGAAGATCTTCTGTATTATGGGTTAGAGTACAAGTATGTGACGCTCTACGTCTTAGGGCGTCTGACCTACGATGAGATGTTCTCTCAGCTTGAGATAGCCATCCATCAGTTTGCCAAGCGGCAGATGACCTGGTTCCGAGGTATGGAGCGGCGGGGTGTTCCCATCCACTGGATGTCCGCTACCGAGGCCTTGGAGCTAACAGGCTTCTGATCCGCGCTGTATATTGTCAAGGCTTATTTATACGTTATCCGATAACCACACCAATATGCCGTCAACTTCGTGGGGAGTAATTTATTGTCCCAAGGAAGGGTCTGCCAAGACCCACAAGCGCTGGTTGAAAATCCGCAAGTACCTCGAACATAAAGGCGTAGTATTCGACTTTGTCCAGAGCGAGGGCCCGGGGTCGGTCGAACGCTTGGCGGCTATGATGACCCGTTCCGGCTATAGAACAATAGTAGTCGTGGGCGGCGACTCAGCCCTCAACCACGCGCTGAATGGCATCATGCGTACCCCGTCGCCCGCCTCCTCTCATCCTGCGTTAGGGGTTATCCCCAATGGGTTCGGCAATGATTTCGCCAGATACTGGGGGATGCAGGCTGCCGACTACAAACAGACCATCGACCGCCTTATCTATCGCCATACACGCAAGATAGATGTGGGGCGCATTAGGTTCGCCGTGCCTGAAGGCGATGCAGAGACACATTACTTTATCAACTGTCTTCACTTAGGGGTTGCAGCCTCCATTACCCGCCTTCGCCGTCGTACCCACAGCATTTGCAGTTTCAAGGCGTTGAGCTACCTCTTCGCTGCATGCTGTCTGCTGTTCAAGAAGATGAACTTCAAATATCAGTTCCGCCTGAATGGTGAGGTGGAGAAGCGTTCCGGCATGACCCTCTGCGTCGGCTCGGCCAGAGGATACGGTCTTACGCCCAGTGCGGTCCCTTACAACGGAATGTTAGACCTTACGCTGGTCAAGACGCCCCTTACCCGCCAGCTGCTCGAAGGGTTGTGGTTGCTCTTCACCGGTCATTTCCTCATCCACAAAGGCATCAGCGTATGGCGTACCTCTAAGGTGACGTTCCTGCATGCCGCGAAAACGCCGCTCAGCGTAGATGGCCGTTCGCTCACACTTACCGCGTCCACGCTTGAAGTAGATATACTCCACGACGAGATAGATTTCCTTGTTCCACTCCACATTTAGCATTCTATGAACCCTCATAGCGTCAGCTGTCAGCCCAATAGGCAGAAGTCTATTCTCCTATCGCTTTTGCTTTTGTGGCTTGCCATACCCACGGCCTTACAGGCAGAAGTAGTGACAGATGTCATTACGGCTGCCTTTTTTCATTCCACCTATTCTGAGAAGAAGCTCCATGGTCCCGCCGTCTCTACGGCTTCAGGTGCGGAGTATTACAGCTATTCTTTGCTTACCGAGACAGAAGTGGGCAACTATATATGTTTCTCGTATGCTACTAAGGCTGCCGAGAAGACAGGGATTTACACCTCCCGTTCAGGGGGCAGATTAAAATCGATTACTATCCGTTTTGCCGCCAATCCTCCCACCACCCTTGTGGTATACGGCAGTCATAGCGCCTATCCGTCCATGCAGAGCGCTTATGTGGCCGGCACGCGCGGCGACAAGCTCGGCGTCTTTGACAAGCAGACCACGACCCTTGAGGTAGAAGGCGATTATACCCACTTTGCCATTGTGTATGGGGGCAGCCAGCAGGCCGGCCTGGTGATGGTTGAGAGCATTACCGTCGAGTGGCAGACGGCTGTTGCCACCCTTGCGCCGCCACTCTTCAGCCTTGAGAGTGGCACGTATGCTACCTCCCGCTCACTTATCCTTACTCCGCCTGTAGACGGGGCATCCATCTACTACACGCTCAATGAGGCTGTCAATCTTGCCGACGCTCCCACCGAGGGCACGCTCTACTCCGAGCCCATCGTGCTTGCTTCCGAGACCACTGTGTCTGCGGTGTCGTATTTCGATGGGGTAGCAAGCGAGGTCGCGACGCGCACTTATCGTTTTGGGGTAGTGGCGCCCACTCTTTCCGTGGCGGACAACACCGTCTTCACTGCTCCCCTCAGGGTTTATGCCCACAGCCCGCAGCCCGAGGCTGCCATCTACTACACCACCGATGGCACCACGCCTTCTCCTGCCTCTACTCCCTTCCCCGCTGAAGGGCTTCTCCTCACTGCTACCACTACGCTCAAGGTCGTTGCAGCTACGGCCGACTTTCTCAGCGATGTAGTCACCGCAAAATTTATCCACCTCTCCGAGGGGCGGTACGCCTATACGCAGGTATTGGCAGACGAGGATGTGGTCGACGGAGGCCATTACCTGCTCGTCGGTGTTGGTCTTCAGGGCGAGGCTTATGCCTTGTCGTCTATCGACCAGTCCGGCAACTTCTTCACCGGTGCCCCCGTAGCTGTCGTGGGGCAGTCTGTCAGCGTGAGTGCAGACAGTCTCAATGTCACTGAAGGGCCTAACGAGATACGCATATTGCGTGAGGCCGCCAAGATACACCTGCTCCATGTCCCGGCAAACGCTTACCTCTACGACCCACGTACTTCTCCATCGGGTGGCAACTATCTCAGGCTCGAGTCCCTCGCTCTGCAGGCCGGCGCCAAGTGGGAGTACGATTTCCCCACCGATAGCGAGGCCAGCAGCTTCCGTCTCCACCATCCTTACTATAAGAGCAATCTCTCCTACATGGGTTACAACGTCTACTCAGACCGTTTCAGCACATACACCTCTGAGGCCAATCTCTCCCTCCATCTTTTCCGCAGGGTTGACGCCACGGTCTCGTCTCTCTGTTATGCCACTCTCTATAGCCCTCATGCCTTTGTCATGCCCGACGGCCTGCGTGGAGGCATTTTGCGGGCGCGCCGTGAGGGAGAGGAAGCGTTGACGCCCCTTGTCATAGAGTACCGCTATCCGTCGGGCAGCATTGTGCCGGCCTCCACGCCCCTCTTGCTCAATGGCACGCCCCGTCAATATACCTTTGCCGCCGCACAGACTAACGACCTGCCACCTGCCGACAATCTGCTGGTCGGTACAGCGGTGGGCGCCATGGCCGACGAGTTATGCCCTGATGCGGTCTCCTTTTACCAACTGGCTGACGAACATTGTGAGGCTGCCGTTCGTCCGTCCTTTCAGTATGGAGCGTCGGCCGGCGGTCCTTTCCACTGTGTGCCGGGCCACTGTGTGCTCGCCTTAGATGCCGCTCTGGCCGCAGCCGTAGGTGGGGAGTTTTCGGTGAACGAGCTTACGGCGCTTGGCATAGCCGCTCCCCGTATCAGCAGCCCGGCCGACGGCGGTGTGTACGACCTTCTTGGACGCAGGCTTCCCGCTTCAGCTTCCAGTCAGCTGCCTTCCGGCGTCTATCTGATAGGTGGTCGTAAACTCATGGTGCGGTAGCGCGCTCCGCTTGTTGATAGTTGAAAGTCCCCTTAGCCTGTGCAGCCATGGCGTGCACCGCTAAGGGGACTTTCAGTGTATCGTGGGAGGACTGGGGCGCTTACTTCTTGGCGCCCACGTTATCCTTGTCCTCCGAGAGTTCTACGGCAAACGAGCGAGAGTAGCCGCTCTGGGTGCGTGCTCGTATCCAGAGCACCCGTTCCGTGCTCAGGTTGGCCTGCTTGGTGATGTCTTCAAAGTCTTCGATGGTGCGCATCTCCTTGTCGTTGACTTTGAGAATGATGAGGCCCTTGCTGAGGCCGGCTTCTTTCATTTTACCGTCGCGTATGGCGGTGATGAGCAGACCGTAAGACAGGCCGAGCTCTTCCTTCTCCTTGTCGGTGAGGGCACGCATGGCAGCACCCATGGCCTCCGTGTCCACGGTCTTGACGGCGGTGGTAGTGCCCTGGATGTTGCGCAGGGTGAGGGTGGCAGTGTGTGTCTTCTTGTCGCGCATATAAGTAATGTTGACCTTGTCGCCGGGCTTGTGGTTGGCCATAATCTCCTGCAGCTCGCCGAATTTCTCTATCTTCTTGCCGTCTATGGTGGTGATGACGTCGCCGGGCTTGATGCCTGCGCGTGAGGCAGCCCCGTCGGGTGTCACCTCAGCCACATAGATGCCGTTGACAGTGCCAAGATCCACTTCCTTACCCTCTTCCTTTTGCTGGTCGATGTAGGTGGAGACGTCTTGTCCCGAGATGCCCACGAGGGCGCGTTGCACGGTGCCGTAGGTGCGCAGGTCGCTCACTACCTTGTTCATGATGGTGGTGGGGATGGCAAAGCCGTAGCCGGCGTAGGAGCCTGTCTGGGAGTAAATCATGGCGTTGATGCCCACGAGTTCACCCTGCTGGTTAACCAGAGCACCGCCTGAGTTGCCGGGATTGATGGCTGCGTCGGTCTGAATGAAGCTTTCGATGCTGCCGGGCTTGGCTCCGAGGCTGCGCGCCTTGGCGCTGACGATGCCTGCGGTCACTGTGGAGGTCAGGCTGAACGGATTACCGATGGCGAGCACCCACTGGCCGAGTTTGAGGTCGTCGCTTGAGGCCACCTTGATGGCGGGCAGGTCCTTGGTCTCTACCTTGATCAGGGCGAGGTCGGTAGTGGCGTCGGTACCGATGATGCGTGCCTTAAATTCGCGGTTGTCGTTCAGTTTGACGGTAATCTCGTCAGCCTCCTGCACCACGTGGTTGTTGGTGACGATGTACCCGTCTTCAGTAAGTATGACCCCTGAACCTGCACCTGTGCGCTTCGGGGTCTGTATCTTGCGTTGTTGGCTGCCGCCTCCTCTGCCGAAGAAGTCGCCGAAGAAGTCTTCAAATGGATCGCGGAAACCGGTGATGGTCTGTGTACGGCTGTTAGTCACCACCTTGATGTAGACCACAGAGTTGACAGCCTTCTCGGCTGCATAGGTGAGGTCAATCGGGTTGGCAGGCACAGCTGCCACTGCGGGGGCAGTCAGCGTGAGAGTTGCTGCCAGGGATAAGAGAGTAAGTGGTTTGCTGAACATAATGGGTATATATATGTGTGTGATTTGTAGTGATGCACTTTCGTCGGGCGCCCTTCGTCGGGCGCTTTGTGTCAAAGGCAGAGCAAAATTATCACGCCTTGCGCAGTCTGACGGCCTTCCTTATTGTTTTTGTGAAATTCTTATTTCATTTTAACACGATGCCTCCTGCTTAATGGTCCGGGGGTGAAGTATATGCCCCTTTGCTGCCCGGCCTTCACTCACCGCGTCCTTTCTGAGGGTAGCCGGTAATTCGCTCCGTCAAGGCTGCGTGGAGGCGGTGTCCGGGCTGCACCGGTGGAGGCGTCCGTAATATCGAGGAGGACCGATGGTATATGACGTCGTCCGTTGATGTACATGCCGCCATCGTCGCCCTGTCGGGCGACGAGCGTACACCGGTCAGGCGACGAGCGTACACCGGTTAGGCGACGGACGTACACCGAACGGGCGACGATGGCGGCATGCAGATGCAGGAACGGGCAGAAGTGCGTCACGGGCCGGGCCGCCGGTTTGCCGCAGGCTCATTATGCCGACCATTTTTTGGCAGATACGGCCGAAGACTTTATTTTTGCGGTCGTTTCGGGGCTGCACTGCCGGTAACGAAGTTTCCGTGGCCGACCCTCTCTATAGGTTCAATCGAAGTGGTCGAGCCAAGCCAATGCCCCTTTCCACTAAGCCGGACAGCTATCATGTACGTACTCCCCAATTGTAAAATCAACCTCGGGCTCTACATCGTGAGCCGCCGGCCCGACGGCTACCATAACTTGGAGACGGCGTTCTACCCTGTGCCGCTCAAAGACAGCCTTACCATTGAGACAGCAAGTGAGGAGAGCTTCACGATGGCCGGCATCCCGGTTGACGGCGAGGCTCGGGACAATCTGGTCATGCGCGTCTACCGGTCGCTGAAAACAGAATTCGGGCTGCCTCCGCTCAGTGTACATCTCTATAAGAAGATACCCCTTGGGGCAGGACTTGGCGGCGGCAGCAGCGATGCGGCCCACATGATGATGGCACTCAACGAGCTGTTTGACCTGCGCCTCTCGACAGACGACATGGAGCGGCGGCTGAGCACCTTCGGTGCAGACTGCCCCTTCTTTGTGAGGAACTGTCCCGTCCTGGCCACAGGCATAGGCAATGAGTTTGCTCCCTTGGAGCTCTCGCTGAAGGGCAAGCATGTGGTGCTGGTGAAGCCCGACGTCTTTGTCTCTACCCGTGAAGCCTATGCCGGAGTCACGCCTTGCGAGCCGGCCACGCCCTTGGCCCGAAGCCTCATGCAGCCCATAGAAACATGGAAGACGACAGTGGCCAACGACTTTGAGCGCTCCGTCTTCAAGGCCCATCCCGAGCTGGCTGCCATAAAGCAGACGCTCTACGACATGGGGGCACTCTACGCGGCCATGAGCGGTAGCGGCAGCACCCTCTTCGGTCTCTTCGACCGCCCTGTCGACGAGGCTGCGAAAGTGTTTAAGGATAGCTTCGTCTTTACCAGTCAGCTCCTGAAGTAAGCATACTCTGTCTGTGAAGGATTTCGGTCAACCCATGCATACCATCTACTACTTCTCAGGTACCGGCAGTTCGCTCCGTGTGGCTCGCCAGCTTGCCTCGGCCATGGGGGCAGACCTTGTGCCCATGGCCGAGGCCGTAGCCCAAGGCCCGGCGCCGAAACGGCCCGCAGTAGCGGAGCGGCAATGTGTGGGTCTCGTCTTTCCCGTTTATGCGTGGGGGCTGCCCCTTGTGGTGAAGCCCTGCCTGCGACTATTGCCTCCACCTGACGCTTCGGCGTATGTGTGGGCAGTCATGACGTGTGGCGACGACGTGGGCCGTACCGACCGGGAGCTGCGCCGCCTGTTGTGTGCATGCGGCTGGCCCGAGGTAGAGGCTGTCTACTCTGTGCGTATGCCCAACACCTATGTGTGCCTGCCCGGCTTCGACGTCGATAGCCCCGAGGTGGCCCGCAGGAAACGTGAAGAGGCAGAGCGACGTGTGGCCGAAGTGATAATGCCGGCCCTGCAACAGCGCCGGCGCGGACTGACCGACGTGGTGCCGGGCGCATGTCCCTGGCTTAAGTCGCATGTGTTGCGCCCCCTCTTTAACAGGTGCCTCACCAATCCCGCCCACTTCGCTGTCGACAAGACGCAGTGTAACCGCTGCGGAGCTTGCAGCAGAACCTGCCCACTCGGCGCTGTCCGGCCTGATGCTGAAGGCTATCCCTCCTGGGAGCGCCATTGCACCCACTGCCTGGCTTGCTACCATGTGTGTCGGCGCCATGCCGTGAGCTATGGCCCTTTCACCCGTGGAAAAGGACAGGTGAACGTGGAGCGGGAAAACCGGACGTAGGCAGCCGCCCAGACACGCCTCTTTGTAAATTGACAAACGAGGAAGCGTTTATTTATCAATAGAGTATCCATTCTTAATTATATCATCCCTACAATGAACAATATCTGGTTTGAATGCAAGGTGAAGTATGAAAAGACCTTGCAGGACGGCACGGTCAAGAAGGTGAGCGAGCCTTATCTTGTAGATGCTCTCAACTTCACCGAGGCCGAGCGCCGCATTATCGAGGAAATAACGCCCTACATGACAGGCATATTCGAGGTGAGCGACATCAAGAAGGCGCGTTACGCCGAAATCTTCGAGAGCACAGACGAAAGCGCCGACCGCTTCTTCAAGGCCAAGCTCGTCTTTGTGACCTTGGACGAAAAAACCGGTAAGGAAAAGCGCACTACGCAGAACATGCTGGTGCAGGCCGCTGACCTGCGCGACGCTGTCAAGCGCCTCGACGAGGGAATGCAGGGCACTATGGGCGACTACACCATTGCAGCTGTGAGCGAAACCCTCCTCATGGACATATTCCACTATAAGCTGAGCGAGTAAGCCTGTCAGCCAATAACCCGTGGCGGCGAGGCTGCCGAGGCTCGGAGTCTCGCCACCGGTTTTCACTACGTTACGCCATGGTTCATCTTCAGGAAATACAGTCCACCATTCCCGCCGGGGTAGAGCTGGTGGCAGTGTCCAAGTTTCACCCGGCTGCCGCCATCCGCGAAGCCTATGCAGAGGGACAGCGCATTTTCGGCGAGAGCCGCGTGCAGGAACTGCGCGAGAAGCAGGCTGAACTGCCGGCCGACGTGCAGTGGCACTTCATAGGCCATTTACAGCCCAACAAGGTGAAATATATAGCGCCGTTCGTCAGTCTCATCCACGCTGTCGACTGTGAGAAGTTGCTGCGGGAGATAGAGAAACAGGGGGCTCGCTGTGGTCGGGTCATCGACGTGTTGCTTGAACTCCATGTGGCTGCCGAGGAAAGCAAGTTTGGCTTCACCCCGGAGGCATGCGAGGCCTTTCTGAGCGAGGGTGGCTGGCGCGAAATGCCTCATGTGCGTATCTGCGGCCTCATGTGTATGGCCACCCATACCGACGACGAGACCCGCATACGGGCCGACTTCCGTCTAGCCCATGATTGCTTCAAGTCTTACCAACAGACGTTTTTTGCCGACGCCCCTTATTTCTGCCGGCGCTCCTGGGGAATGTCTGACGACTATCTCATAGCCATCGAAGAAGGAGCGACGCTTGTGCGCATAGGCACAGCCATCTTTGGGGCGCGTAGCTACTAACGAGAGAAGACTGTGGCCCACCGCATGGAATGCAGCAGACCACAGCCTTCAACTATTTCATACAGAGTCAAAGCAGGCTCTTTCATCCGATATGGGCGCTCGACGCATGCGGGAGCGACAGAGGGTGGAAGAGCCTGCTTGGTGTGAGCGGTCGAAGCAGCGGCTTCGTGATGGGCAGCTTAGAAACCTTCTTCCCAACCTAAAGCGCTGGCACCGAGGATGGCTGCCTCAGAGCCATTAAGCGAGGAAGTAAGGAGCTTGACCTTGCCTCGATAATTGCGCAGCACGTTCTCGTCGAAAGCCTTGCGTATAGGGGCCATCAGATACTCGCCGGCCTTTGTCAGACCACCGAAGAAGACAAACGCCTCGGGGGAGTTGAAAGTGGTGAAGTCAGCGCAAGCCCTGCCGAGCATAGTGCCGGTGAACTCAAATATCTCAGCGGCAATCTTGTCACCCTTCTCCACAGCCTGGAAAACATCGAAGGAAGTAATCTTCTCGGGGTCGAGATTGCGGAGAAGGCTTTCCTCGGTACTTCTCTGCAGGAACTCACGGGCTGTACGTGCAACGCCGGTGGCCGAGGTGTAGGTCTCTAAGCAGCCCTTGCGTCCGCATCCACAATCGCGGGCATTCTCGGAACGATCCATGATGACATGGCCCAACTCGCCGGCATATCCGTCGCTGCCATATACTATCTTGCCGTCACAGACTATGCCGGAGCCCACGCCTGTGCCCAAGGTGATCATGATGAAGTTCTTCATGCCACGTGCTACGCCGTAGGTCATTTCACCCATGGCTGCAGCGTTGGCGTCGTTGGTGACGCGACAGGGAATGCCAAGGGCTTCAGAGAACTTCTCGGCGATGGGCACGACTCCGCTCCATACGAGGTTGGCTGCGTTCTCTATACAGCCGTTGTAGTAATTGGAGTTGGGTGCGCCGATGCCCATGGCACGTACATTCTGGATGCCACCCACAGCGTCGAGGGCAGGCTGGAGAGCATCGACAGATGCCTTCACGTAGTCGTCAAAATCAGGATAGGCAGTAGAACTGATAACTGTCTGTGACTTGATGTTGCCTCGCTGGTCAACGATACCGAACACAGAGTTGGTGCCGCCTAAGTCAAGACCGATGACCAAGGACTTTTCTATTTCTATTTCCATAGATGTGAGATGTATAAGGTTAGTAGTGTGATGAGTATGCGGTGAGGATGGTTGTGAACCCCTTCTCGTCACGGCCGTTCAGCATAGGCCTTGACAAAAGCCTCAAGGGCAGCGTGTGTCTGTGCAGAGGCCGGCACTAAAGGCAGGCGTAGCTGATTGGCCGCCATGCCGAGTACGCTCAGTAAATCCTTGATGCCTGCGGGGTTGCCGTCGACCGAGAGCAACTTGTAGCAGGGGGCAAGGCTTCGGTGTATGATCAGAGCCTCAGACCAGTGTCCCCGAGAGGCTGCCTGTATCATGGTACTGAAAGCCTCGGGGTAGGCGTTGGTGATGACGGATATAACGCCGGATGCACCTATTGTCATGAGCTCGAAGGTGATGGCATCGTCGCCACTGAGGACTTCAAAACCCTCGGGAGCCTCTCGAATGATTTCTTCAATCTGGGAAATGCGCCCTGAGGCCTCTTTGATGGCGACCACCATAGGGCAGTCGCGAGCTATGCGCAACGTGGTGGATGACTCAATGTTGATACCGGTGCGCCCCGGCACGTTGTAGAGGACCACGGGTAGGGGAGAGGCTTCGCTCACAGCACGGAAATGCTGATACAGACCCTCCTGGGTGGGCTTGTTATAGTAGGGAGCCACGATGAGCACACCATCGAAACCTTCCAAACGCTCAGTGCGAAGAAACTCGATGACGCCGGCGGTGCAATTAGTACCTGCCCCTAAAAGCAGAGGTAGCCTACCTGCATTCGCTTCCAGCACCGTGTCCATGACAAGTCTCTTCTCGGAGGCCGTGAGACAGGGCGTCTCGGCAGTGGTACCCAGCACGCACAGGAAGTCAATACCTCCTTCAATCTGGGAATGAACAAGCTGCTTCAGACTCTGAATGTCGATGTGTCCATCGTGTGTGAAGGGAGTGACAAGGGCCGTGCCTGTGCCGCGGAAAGGGTTTGTGCGTTTCATAACTAGTGTGTGGTGTGATGGAGTGCTGTTTTAGTTTTGTGTCAGAGTGGGGCCTGGCTTACGACAAGCATTCGAGCTTTCGCGCCAAGCTACAAGGATAATAGGGCCGGGTAGGAAGCTGCCCCTGGGAGGTACAAACAACCAGTGCTCCACGTCGGCGCACCTTGTATGCCGCAAAAATAACTATTTTATAGGCGTCTGCTCGTGTCAAAGTCCTAAAAAACCACTATTTATCTATTGAAACAAAGAAAAAACCGCAAAATATTTGTTGCTATCTATCTTATCCCTTACATTTGTGGTGTTCAAAACCCAATGGCGTATGAAATCATTTATACTTCTCTGCATATCAGCCTTCTTGCCTATAACCATGTGGGCAGCCCCCACCGAGGTAGCTCCCTTAGAAGCAGACAGCTACGTTGCTTCTACCCTCGTCGCAGGTATTGACGACGAAGCGAAGCCGCAGATTATAGTTCGCGGTTCTGTGGTGAAAGTGCTCGGTGCCGAGGCAAAGGTGTTGACGGTCTACGACATTACTGGCAAGGTAATTCATCAAGTACGTATAGACTCTCCGGACAAGACGCTCACACTCAGGTTGAGCAAGGGAGTTTATATTGTCAGCGTTGAGGGCATCTCGCGCAAGATTTCAGTGAATTAAGATTCGTATCGACTCCCTCCTTCACACCGTGTCATGAAACAAGGTCAGGAAGCCATGATGGTTGAACGTCTCCTCAATGCGCAAACGCGTGAGGAGACGTTCAATTTGCTTGTGCTTCGTGAGAGCGGACGCATATATAATATGGTCCGTAAGATGGTGCTCAATCACGACGATGCGGACGACATCGTGCAGAACACCTTCATGAAGGCATGGATGGCATTAGATACATTTCGGGGAGACAGCAAGCTGACGACGTGGCTGCATCGAATTGCCATCAACGAGTGTCTGAGCTTTCTCAGTAAGCAGCACCCTGCTGACAGCCTCGACGATGCAGCCTCCGAAGTAGCACTTCAACTGGAGGGGGACCCTTACTTTGATGGCGATGAGACGGAGCTGCAGTTGCAGCAGGCGATAGCTTCACTTCCAGATAAACAGCGGGTTGTCTTCAATCTCAAATATTTTGAGGAGATGAAGTATGAAGATATGAGTAACCTTTTAGGTACATCGGTCGGTGCACTAAAAACCTCCTACCACCTGGCTGTGAAGAAAATCCAAGACTTTTTCACTGCACTTGATTAAACCAACGTCCCCAAGCTTCGTCATATAAATAGACCACTATAGTGTTCACACTTCATTATAAACCTATTCCCCATGAAGCAGTCACTTCTCTCCCCCATGTCAAAGGTGCCATTCAGCCTTGAAAGCCCTTCTCGGCCTCGTAACCCCTTTCGCACCCCGGAGGGATATATGGCTTCACTTCCTGAGCGTATCATGCAGCACATTCGTCGGCACGCAGAGGCCGACCGAATGCAGAGACTGTCAACTGCTACCTACAATGCACGAAGCCCATGGTTCATCCGATATATGCCCTATATCGGTGTGGCCTGTGTGATGGTGCTCGCCGTAATCTTCTCCGGGTTAAATCACTCTATGAAGTTGCAGACCGGCTCTCTCACGGAGCAGACGGCTTCCTGGACACTCAATCAGCAAAGCCAGAAGGCCACATACTCTTCTGAGGCCGACCAAGCTTACGACTATCTTATGTTGGCGGACGCTGAATACTATTATACCTCGAACTAAAAGGGTGTTTACCCCTCCGGTAGCCCTTATCAAATGCCCCATCCCCATGCGCACCTTTGTCTCCTTGGTTTTATTCTCTCTCACCTTCTCTCTAACCGTATTTCCACTACAGCCGTTGAGTGTGTCGGCACAGCCTCAGGGTAATCACATGAGGCCTCGTCCCATGGCCTCGCCGCATCGTGCCGGCGGACCTCATCGTCCCAAAGATGGCTTCACTCCTCAGAAATTCAGGAAGGAGCTTCAGACCTTCATTACTACTGAGGCAGGCTTCTCTCCCCAAGAGAGCAAGGCCTTCTTCCCTCTCTTTTTTGAGATGAAGGCGACGTTGCGTAACCTCCACCATAAGAAGATTAAGGCCTTGCGTGTGGCTGCAAGCAATGCCCATCTCTCTGAGAAAGATTATAATCGCATTCTCGACCAGGTGGCTTCTTTCGAAAAGCAGAAGGAGAAGGTGGAGCGCGACCAACTCTCCAGGCTCCGGCGGCTGGTAGGTGCGAAGAAACTTCTTAAGGCCCTTGACGCTGACGAACGCTTCGGACGAAGGATGTTCCGCTCAATGACAGGCGACAAAGCCTCCCACTCAGACCATAGAGCAGCTCAGCAAAAGGGCAGAAGTTCGGGAAATAGATAGCCTGCCTTCTTTTACCTCATGCCTATATCGTTCTCCGACAACCCAGAGGCCCGGACGGCCCTTCGTATACTCAACGACACTCATACCTCCCTCTTCTTGACCGGGAAAGCTGGTACGGGCAAGACTACCTTTCTGAAAAGTCTTCACGACATGCTTTCCAAGCGCATGATTGTCCTCGCCTCGACCGGCATCGCTGCCATCAATGCTGGCGGGGCAACCCTTCACTCCTTTTTTCAGCTACCCTTCTCGCCTTTTGTGCCCGGTAGTCGGCTACCTTCTAATGTCTTCCGCATGGCGGAACATAAGAAGAAGCTCATTCGTAGCCTTGACCTTATCGTAATAGACGAGGTGAGCATGGTCAGAGCCGATGTGATGGATGCCATTGACGAGGTTCTGCGTACTATATGTAAACGTCAGTCGCCTTTCGGTGGTATACAGCTGCTTCTGATTGGCGATCTCGGTCAGCTGGCACCGGTGGTGAGGCCCGAGGAATGGGACGTGGTGCGTGATTATTACGCCACACCATATTTCTTCAGTAGCAAGGCTCTCGCAGCCACCCGCTATGTGACCATCGAGCTACAGAATGTGTATCGCCAGACCGATTCCCGTTTCCTGTCCTTGCTCAATGCTTTGAGAGAAGGACGTGGCGACGAGAATGTGCTCAGTCTGCTGAATACCCGCTATCAGCCCGGCATGTCGCTTGCCGATCCCGCCATTAAGGGTGTACCACGGTTGGTCACCCACAATCGTCAGGCTGACGACATCAATCAAGCCATGCTGGATGCCTTGACTGACTCTCAGCCCTATACCTACGAGGCGCAATTAAGCGGCACCTTCCCCGCCATGTACTATCCTACCGACCCGCACCTTGTCCTAAAGAAAGGGGCACAGGTGATGTTTGTCAAGAATAATAGCGAGAAGCGCTTTTACAATGGGTTGCTTGGAGAGGTCGTTGATATCTCCTCAGATGGTTTCACGGTGCGTCCGCGCAATGGGGAAGAACTTATAGAGGTTGAGCCGGAGCGTTGGGACAAAGTCTGCTATAAGCTCAATAAGGACACCCAGGAGGTGGAAGAGAGTGTGGAGGGTTCATTTATCCAGTTCCCGGTGCGTACGGCATGGGCCATTACCATTCACAAGAGCCAGGGCCTCACTTTTGAGCGCGTCATCATAGATGCTTCGGCTGCTTTTGCAGCAGGCCAGACCTACGTCGCTCTCAGTAGATGCCGGAGTTTGCAAGGCATCATTCTTACCCAGCCTCTCACCCCCTCAGCCGTTATTACCGATCCTTCAGTACGGGCCTTTGCAAGCAGTCTCCGTGTACAGTTACCCTCCGAAGTAGATATAGCCTCTATGCAACGGGCATATACGGGCGATCTGATGGCAGAGCTTTTTACCTTTGAAGAGGAGAGAGTGACTTTGGCACAGATGCTCCGACTTGCTGAGACTAAGTTGTATAGCCTGCAACCACACCTCGTAGGTGCCATCCGCCGAGAGCTGGCCGATTTCGATAAGCACGTCATGATTGTAGCCGGCACTTTCCGTCGGCAGTATATACATCTTTGGGCCGCCGGTAGTCCTACAATCTCTGATGACCGACTTCTCGAGCGTCTGCAAGCAGCTGCCACCTACTTTGATGGTCGTCTTGCCACCCTTGCAGCGGCCATCGCTTCCGCCACCACCATCGTCACTGACCAAAAAGACGTCCAACGTCGATACCGGCAGTTGCACCAAATCCTCACCGGCCTCCTTCAGGACCACATGACCTTGCTACGTTATGCTGCCGAGCACCCCTTCGATGTACACACGTATCAAGAAACCCGTCTGCGCCTTACGATGCAGGCCGGGAAGGTTTCTGCCCCACGTGGTGGCAAGAAAGGTAAAAAGTCTACCTCTCAGCCGGAGAGCGTGAATGAGGATATTCCCCACCTGATGCTTTTTGATAAGTTGCAGGCTTGGCGTACACTACAGGCAAAGTCTGATGGCTTGCCTCCCTATATGGTGGCTCACAACAAGGCGCTCATTTCGCTCTGCCGCACTCTTCCCACAGACGAGGCAGAACTTCTGGCAACCCCTCACATAGGGCCACGGTTTGTGGAAAGATACGGTGAGCAGGTATTGGCAGTGCTCACAGCTTATTTGCAGAGCCTTTCTTCATGAAGGGAAGGTGCTTCTGCTTAAAGTGCGTTCTATAGGCGAGTTAGCTTCTATAGGACGCACTTTTTGTTTCATTACGCTTCAGCCACAGGCGGAGCATGCGGACAGGACGCTCCTCGCCCTTGTAGAGCGTGGGGTCTACACCTACGTACCCGGTAGCCGTAAAGCCGCACTTTTCCATGACGCGACCGGATGCCGGGTTGTCAATAAAGTGGCCACTGGCAAGCGAGGCGATTGAGGTGCTGCTACGTATGTGATAAATCATCGTAACAAGCGCTTCGGAGCAAATGCCTTTGTTCCAGTGGCGCCGCCCCACCCAGTACCCCACAAGAGGCTCATCTTCAAGAACAGGCAGACTGCATTGGCAGGATGGACCATAACCAATGGCTCCGACCACCTCACCCGTTTCGCGCCATACGATAGCCCATGTGGTGGGGTTGGAGAAGACATTGCGTATGACTTCTAAGCTCTCCTCAAGCGATTGGTGAGGAGGCCAACCGGCTCGTTCGCCCACAATGGGGTCGCCGGCTAAAGTGAACAGCACTTGAGCATCGCTCTCTTCCCAGGGGCGAAGCACGAGACGGGATGAGGTAAGGGTAGGGGCTTGATGTGGCATATGTAGGAGGTGAAGTGCCGCCTGCTGCTCATGCAACAAGCGGTGTGCATGCTGAGAGAAACCAGGTGGAGGCTGTAAGTGGTGGTACAAATATAGTGTATTTGTGACAGACTATGGAGAACCAACCGGCCACTAAGGCATCTGTCAAGAAGATGTGCATGTAGATATTCTTAGATGTACATGTAGGAAAAACTAGATGTACATGTAGGAAAAACTAGATGTACAT
>CAMAMB010000011.1 GCA_945836755.1 uncultured Bacteroidales bacterium | reverse complement strand
CATGCAGGAAAAACTAGATGTACATGCAGGAAAAACTAGATGTACATGTAGGAAAGGCCGGATGTACATGTGCCTCTTTCGGCATGTACATCCGGCCTGTTGGCGGACCATGGTCCGTAGGTCGGGGAGCAGCGAGGGACGGCGGGTCAGTCCCCGGCTGCGGGCTATTTGTGCATCACCTTCCGACCATTGACGAGGTAGACGCCTCGGGGCAGCATGGCGGGGAGGCTGCCGGGGTCGGCACGACGGATGAGGAGGCTGCCGTCGAGACCGTAGACGGTCACGGCGTCGGTCGCGGCCGTGGGCGTGGTGAGCCCCGTGGGCCGGAGACGGGCGCGGATGGTGACGTCGTGGGCGGGCATGGTGGCGGGCACGTCAATCCAGCTTTCAAACGTGGCATGGTCGGCGGGGTCGACGGCGGGCGGCAGGATGGTCTCTCCGTAAGCCACCTGCATCTCGGCGAAGACGGCGTCGCCAATCATGTAGACGAGGCGGTAAGAGCAGACGGCGTGGAGGGCGAGGGGCTCGCTGGGCAGGCCGACGGTGTGGGTAGACGCGAAGCGGACGGTCTCCGTGGCGAGGGCCGTGCGGCCGGTGGCGAGATGGCAGACCCTGAAGGTGAGGGTGTCGCCGGCGGCCTTATGGCTGCGCGCCCTCAGGTAGAAATAGCTGTGGCCGGCCACGGTCTTGAACTCGGCTATGCCGCGGCACTCGTCGCCGCAGAAGGCGCCAAGGCGGAAGCTGTCGGGGCGCTCGACAGGACAGCCGTCAATGGTCGAGAGAGCCACGTAGAGCGACATGTCGTAGGGGTAGGCGTAGGGGTTGTGCTCCCAGTCGGTAGTGGCGGCGTGCCCACGTAGGAGGGAGAGGCAGGCGAGGAGGACAGGAATGAGGTAACAGGCTTTCATGCAGGAGTAAGGAAATGGCCAAGGGCGTCAGTGCCCTTGGCCAAATGTGTTACTTCACCATGAGCTTCTGCCCATTGACGATGTAGACGCCTCGGCTGAGCTTACGGAGTGTGTCGGGAGTGGCCTCGGGGTTGACGAGGAGGCCGTCGACGGTGTAGATCTCGAGCTTGCGCGACGCTGCATCGGTGCGGTCGATACCGGTAGTGGTGGCGAAGGTGATCAGATAGGGGGCATGGCGGCTGCCTATGACTTCAGGGGTGAAGGTGAGGCTCTCGCGGCCCATGTAGAGGTCTCCGTTGAGGAGGTTTTCAACCACGAAGGTGATGGTGACCGGTTCGTCGCCATAGACGGTGAGGTAGTGGCTGTCTCCAACGAAGCGGCTCTCGCCCCGACACTCGCTGCCGGCAAAGGCGTAGATGCAGCAGTCGGCTGCGTCGACGTTGTACCCCTCGGTGGCGAGGGTGGCGATGATGTTCATGGTGGAGGGATACTTATGCGGGTCGACCTCGTACTTGCCGCTGAGGGCTTCTGCGTTGTGCAGGCGGGCGGCGGGCTTCATGGCCCGGTTGGGGGCGAAGCTGAAGTCGAGGGCCTTGTCGGCGACGGACTTGTAGATGTAGCCGATGCCCGGGCTGAGGGTGGTGAGTGTGCCTTCCCATGTGCCGTCGGCGTACTCGGCAAAGCCCAGCTGCGAGGTGAGGCAGTCGCCCTCAGAGGGATTGGCTATGACGTCGCTCAGGGCCTGCTCCTCGATGTGGGGATAAGCGATCCAGTTCCAGCCGGTGAGCAGGTGGATGGGGCGGGCCGACGTGTCGTGGAGACGTCCGCTAAACGACTTGATGCCTGCATAGGTGGCGTTGACCTTGTATGCCCTGCCGGGAAGCACGGCGTCTATGTCGCCGGTCATGCCATAGACGGGGTCTTTGATGAGCTCGTCAAACTGGCCCAGCACTTGGGTGACGTTGCCCAGAATGCGGTCGACGGGCACGGGTTCAGCCATGTAGCTGGAGATCCAGTTCCATCCCCGAGCCAGGGTGAGCGACTGCTGGAAGACTACGCGCTTGAAGAGGGCGCTGACGGTCTTGGCGTCGTCGACCACGATGGTGAGTGTCGGGTCGGCGGAGTAGGGCTGGCCGTTGACGGTCCATCCGGCAAACTCGAAGTCGGCGGCGGGCTGTGCCTCCATGCGGAGCTCTTCGCCGTAAGAGTAGAGACCGGACGAGGCGCCGGCTACGCTGCCGGCCTCGCCACCATCCTGCACTTCGACGGCATACTTCTTGAGCGTGAAGTGAGCCACGATGTCGAGGTTGGCCAGGGCGACGGTCTCGAGCGTAGGCTCTGAGGTGACGGTCTCTCCATTGACGGTCCAGTGGCTAAAGGTGTAGCCGGTGTGGGATGTAGCGGCCCACTGCTGTCCTGCCCCGTAGTCGGCGTAGTATGTAGAGGCAGCTGCGGCTGCCGACGGCGTGGCGGTTTCGGGCTGAGAGAGGAGCTGCACCGAGCCGGCTTCCTCGGGCTCGACGGCCACTCGGAGAGCCACCTGTCCGTTGCGGAACATGTTCCAGGTTGCCTGCTTGGCTAACTTGCCGCAGAAGCCCTGGGTGTCCATGACGTTGGCGGTCTGTACGGTGAGCACGAAGTAGCCGCTCTCGATGGTGGCGTTGAGGGCTGAGAAGTCGAGGGTGAAGGTCTTGTTGTTGTCAGTGGTGATGGTCACGGCGCTGAGGTCCTGCTTGACGCCCTGGACGGCGAGCGAGATGTCGTCGACGGTAAAGGTGGAGGAGTCGATGTACTTGTTGAACATGACCTTGACGATGTCGACAGGGGCGGCGGTGAGGCTTCCCTCCTGAGGTACTCCCTCGATAGAGGCCACGCTGAGCTGGAGCGCAGGCATGGGCTCGAAGGTGAGCAGGTAAGTCTCGCCTGAAGCGGTGACGATGTCGTCGGCGAAGTGGATGCGGTTTTCGTAGAGGGGTTCTTCACCGTCGCGGAGGGTGCGGTCGGTGAGCCAGAAGTTGCGCAGGGGCATGGTCTTGCCGTCGCTGCGGCGCACCACGCTGACGAGGGAGGCTGTGCCGTAGGTGGGATCGGCGGTGCTGCCGTAGTGCCATCCTGACTGTGCGGCTTCGGCCGTGAGAAGATACTGCGTGTCAGACAGCTTCTGCAGCTCGACGGCAGACGACAGGGCGACGGGCTTGACCTGACCGTCGGAGAGATAGAGCATATCGGGGGTGTCGTTGGCGTCGGGGGTGTCGTTGGTCATGAAACCTACGAGGGTAGCGCCATCGGCCTCGACGCTGAGGCTGCGTATCAGCTCGTGGATGGTCACCTTATCGAGGAGGGAGAGGTCGGGGTTGCCGTAGCTGGTGACATGGGTGGCCTCGATGTCGTAATCGGTGAAGTGGCCCAGGAGTGAGCTCTTCAGCCACCACTGAGCATAGGCGGTGGTCTTGGCCGGTATGAGGCCGAAGTCGGTGCCCACGGTGCCGCCGAGGGCGAGGTCCTTCGGGCCACCGTTGAGCTGGCTGCTCATCAACTCGAAGTCAATCAGCAGACCCTTCTCGTTGTCCACGATCTTGGGCTGCTCTGTGAACATTCTGACGTTGGTGGCGTCGCCATAGCCGGTGTTGTTGATGAGGAGCGAGAACTCGGCCTCTTCGCAGGGCTCTACTTCCGGGGTGAGGGGGTCGTCGCCTATGACGTCGCGCTGCATAAAGTAGGTGAGCTCGAGATTAGGCGAGGGCTTCACGGAAAGGGCCACGGGGGCGAGGTCACGGGTGACCTGAAGCCCGGTGAAGGGGTCGACGTAAGAGAGCGAGCCTCCGAAGGAGTACACCTTGGCTTCGGTGGGTGCGGCATACTTCGTGGGGATAAACAGGATGGTGGCCACGCCGGTGGCATTGGCATCCAAGGTCCACCCGTCGGCAAGGTCGAGCTTACCTGCAAAGCCTGTGAGGGTCTCGGGGTTAATCTGGAACTCATGTGAGGTGGCGGTATGGCCGGCCTCATCCTTGACGGTGAGAGCGAGCTTTACATCAGACATGGCCGTGGTCTCATTGCCGTTGAAGACGGTCAGTGTGCCGCGGAAGGCCTGACGCGTCATGACCATCTGCTGAGAGAACTGCAGCTTGATGGACGCACAGACGTTGCCCTTCATCTCAGAGAACTTCTGCATGCCAAGCTCGTGGGCCTGCCGGAAGCGGTCAAAGGCAGAGGCATAGCCCATGGAGACGGCCTCTTCGTCGTAGCTCACACACTTGTCGGTGATGGCCCGGAGCGCGGCGTTGCTGATGGCGTTGGCGTCGTCGAGCCCATTGAGACGCTTGAAGAGCTTGAGGGCCTGCTCGTCGGTCACAGAAGCAGGGCGCATGGCCAAGACTTCGTCTAAAGTGAGGTCCTTGTTATCGGCCACGGCGAGGGCGAAGGCCCACTTGTCGTCAGTGTCGGTGGAGAACCATGTAGCATCGCCGAAGAGCTCTTGGAGCATGGCGTGGAAGCTGCCTAAATAGTCGGCGGCAATGAGAGCGGCCTCGTTGTACTCCTGCTGCCAGCTCCTTGTAGGCGTGGAGCGTGGCATGGCAAGGGTGGGATTATCAGAAGGCTCTTTGGGGCACTGGCTGGCAGAGATTTCGGCCAACGACTTTATGTCCAAGATTTGGGTGCTAAGGTCGTAGATCTCAGAGGCACCTTTAAATTTGCTGTCCAATATAGCCTTGCCAACCTCTTCGAGCATATCGACGAGGGCAGAAAGGGCCTCCCGCTTGATAATAACCTTCTGCTCGCTCTCCTTCTTATCAGCCATTTCAATCGCAACATTGAGGCCATCGTTAATCGGGTCGAACCAAGAAAACCCAATAAGCACCTCCAGCATTTCCTCAGCCTTCTCGGCATCGCAGGGGTCACAGAGGTCGAAGGACTTCTCGCTCACTACGGGAGAATAACCTCCGCCGGTAACTGTAGAGCCTCCGCCGCCAATCGGCAAACCGGGCCCGGCAGGCACAAACTGGCTGATGTAGTCATAGATGGTAGTAAGGGTGGCCGTGACGGCACAGAACTTCAAGGCCATGCGGTAGGCCGACTTGTTGGTCTTCAGCTCCGTGCCACACAACGCATCGTAGAGGGCCTCGAGATGGGCCATGCAGTTGTTGAAATTCTGCGACATGTCTTCTATCACGGTCTTCTGATTGCCTCGGGCCTCGGTGCCGTCGATCA
This sequence comes from uncultured Bacteroidales bacterium, assembly GCA_945836755.1. Taxonomy (GTDB): domain Bacteria; phylum Bacteroidota; class Bacteroidia; order Bacteroidales; family Bacteroidaceae; genus Alloprevotella. The sequence continues at coordinate 45,230 of CAMAMB010000011.1, read as the reverse complement.
GACGGGTGATGCGGACGGGGATGACGACGCTCTGCTGAGCGGGAAGGTCGAAGGGATCAAGGCTGGTCAGGGCCTCGAAGCGCCACTCGTCGGTGTCCTCGGGGAGAACGATGCGCGTGTTGAGGGCGGTGATGAGGCCCTTGTTGGTGGCGGTGATGTAGATTAGCGTGCTCTCTCCGGCTCTCATGTTGTCGCCGTCGATCTTGTCGGGTAAGTCTAACACGACGCAGGGCACCGGTACGTTGGTCTCATAAGTCACCTTGGTGACAATGGTATATTGGTCTTCGACCTCCGTCTCTTCTACATTCCACGTGTAGCTGACGGCCGAGTAGCCGAGGTTGACCACGACGTTGCGGGTGCGCTCGGGGTCGACATATATATTATTATTGTAGCTGTCGTGCTTCTCGGCGGTGACCGACACGGCATAGTAGCCGGCGGGGAGCTCGACGGAGAAGATGCCCTGCTCGCCGGTCGTGCCCGAGACGATGAGGCGTCCCGTCGTGGGGTGCTTCACCTCAACCTTGGCGCCGGCCACGTGGGGTGCTTCGTCGGTGTAGTAGGTAAACTCGTCGCACACGTCGATAGAGAGTATGCCCGTCTGCGACGATACAGGCTCTATCCGGAAGGGGATGGAGATGCCGTTGCCGAACTCGCAGTTGATGCCGATATTGCCCGTGACGGGTACGTCGGTCTTGATAGCGATCGTCACCTCGGTGCTCTCGCCCGTCGACAGCGAGTTGAGGGTCTGCGGCCCGCTGATCTGGAGCCATGGAGGCATGGAGAAGGTGATGGGGCCCGTCTCGTGCTTGCCGGTGTTGGTCAGCGTGAGTAGATAATCGCGCTGTTCGCCTATGGTGACGGTGGTGTTGATGTTGCCCACGCTCGATGTAAGCTCTGCCATGGGCTCGCGGATGTAGAACCTGATGTCGGAGGAGGCGACAGCGCCCTCGTCAGAGGTGAAGGATGCTCTTACCACCTGCCAGTCAAGCACGGGCGAGGTGACAAGGCCGGTGACGGTATAGCCCAGCGTGAGGCTCTGGCCGCCAGCCAGGTTGACCGAGGTCTCGGCGAAGGTAATCTGCGCGTTGGTTTGGTCGGTGAGCAGAGCAGGACGCACGTTGGTCAGCGGCAGGGTGCCGTTGTTGGTCAGAGTGAAGCTGCCGGTGTAGCTCTCGCCCTTGAGCACGTCGCAGGTCAGGGCTGAGTTCTTGACGTCGAGACCGTAGATGTCGAAGGCACACTGCTCGACCTCGGTCATATCGCCGGGGAAGCAGGCGCCCACGACAAAGTGGCCATACTGGTTGTCGTAGGGCGTATAGGCAACGGTGAAGCGTCCGTCCTCGTCGGTCTGAGTCTGAATGACGTGGCGATAGCCTCTATTGATGACATAGACGTCAAGGGAGGCATTGGCCGTATTGCTACCGCTGACCGTGCCGCTTATCTCGACCGTTTCCTTCGGAGCGACGATGGACTTTGACACCGACGTGGTAGTGGCGAAGGGCGACAGCACGGTGAGGGTGGCAGAAGCTGAAGCGTTGTTGTTATAGTCTAACTCCTCGACGTCCTTGCGGGCGTTGACCTTGACATAGAAGGTCTGGCTGCCTACGGGCGCTGCGGCCTTGGAGGTGAGGCTGACCACTGCTGTCGCACCCACTGCCACGGGGGCTGTGAGGTAGGCAGTGGTGATGGCATCGTCCGTCCCCGCCCTGTAGAGGCTGACCGGAGTATTGGCGGGCAGGTCGTAGTTGCCTTTATTGGCCACGGTGGCGCTGAAAGTCATGTTGTCGCCGTGGACGTAGCTGTCGGCTCCGGCGCTGAAGGTCACAATCTGTGCGTCGGGCAGGGTCTGGTCGCTGACCATGAACCACGTATGTGCGGCGCTATATCCCCCGGCCTCGGCCCGGAGCGTGATGGTCCGGCCGTCGCCGGTGGTCTCGTTGGCCATGGAGCGCACCACGAAGGTCGTGCTTTCGCTGCCGGCCGGGATGGTCACCTCGCGGGGATAGTCGATGGCTGTGTCGTCGCTGCCGCTCAGGGTGACGGTCAGCGGAGAGGCCGTGTCGGTGTTGCGCTTGAGGGTGAAGGTTATCTCGCTGCCCTCATTGACTATCGACGCGGAGGAGGTCATGGTGAGGGTCGGACCGTCGTTGTCGGTGATGATGACGGGCTGCGTCACCGACCCGCCGGCAGCGCTGCTGCTGATGCTGCAACTGCAGGAGGCTATCCATACGGCGGCGGTGATGTGAACCGTGCGGTCGCCGTCGACGAAGGCATTGTCTATCGGGCCGAGGTTAACGGTGACCTCTTCCACGCCTTTATCCATGACGATGGTCTGCCGGCCGTAGTAGATGCCGCCCTCCGAGTCGTCGGAGAACTTGACGGTGACCTTCTTGTCCTTGTTGCTGGTGCGCCACAGCTTGGCTACCAAGGCCACAGGACCTGCGGCCTCGGAGACGGCAGCAGGGGTAATCTCCATACGGAGGGTGGGAATGTCGTTGTCGACCAACACCGTAAGGAGCGTGTCGGCGTTGAACCTGTCGGCTTTTGCGGTGAAGGTGACCACCTCTTCTGCGTGGGGCACCTCATCTTCCACGGCGTTGACCGTCACCTCTACGCCGGTTTGACCGGCGGGTATGACGATGTCTGTCGGGATGGTGAAGCGTGTGGGATAGTCGCACGACAGCGCCACCTGCACGTCGCGCTGCACGGCCTGGGGCAGGGAGACGGTGAGGCGGAGAGAGCCGCCCTCGGTGACGTCTTCCGAAGCGGCCGACAGGGCCAGGGAGGGGTATGTGTCGTCTTCTATCACTATGTCGGTCGACACTTCGGGGTAGCCGTTGCCGGCGAGGGTCAGGGTAAATATCGTGTCGCTATCTATGACGTGGTTGGCCGTGGGCCGGGCATAGAAGTAGCTGCTTGACTGTCCCTCTCTGATGGTCACAGTGGAGGGCAGGGTGATGCGGCTGTCGGCGTTGTGGGTGAGGGTGAAGCTTTCGTCGCGGGCGATGCTGCCGCTCCTGCTTATCTGCAAGCGCAGCCCGTTGGCGTCGGCTTCGTCCATGGTCTGACGGTCGGCTGTGAGCAGGAGCGCCTTCTGCACAGCTATCGTGGCGTCGGTCTCGGCCGTGTTGTTGTCTAACAGCCAGGAGGGCTCTCCCGAGTCGCTGCTGGGAGTAATCTTTACCATGATACGGCAGTCGCCGTCCATGCCTACGATGGTCGGGATGGTTACTTCTTCGTTCTCTGCCACTGCATCGCCCACCTGGAGCGCTGCCTCCTGATAGAACGTTCCGAGCAGCTTGGTGTCGCCGGCCTCGTTCTTGAGGAAGAGACGGGCCGCCCATCCGCCGGTGGTAGGCAGGCCGCCTATGTTGGTGACGGTCCACCCCACCTGCACCTTATCTCCGGGCTGCACGAGGGCCCGGTCTGCTGTCAGGCGCCCCACTTCGAGGTCGGGCGATTTGGCTATGGCGACCTTGCCGGCGCTGAAGCCGGTGGCGAGGTTTGAGCCGTCGCGTGCACCTATAACTACATCTGAGAGTGTCAGCGGGTATTCAGCGCCTTCGTCCACTGCGGTGGTCGCAGTCAGAGAGACGGACAGCAGCTTGCCGGTCCTGGCCTTGATGGCGGCATTCGTAGACGAATACACCATGGCCATGTAGCGGTTGGCCCCTATGCTGCGCAGGGTGACGGTGTGGCCGTCGGAGCGCTCGCTGAGCACGGCCGACGCGGGGTCGATGGTGATGCCCTCGGGCACGGTGAGGGTAAACTGTACTGCCACTACGTCTGCCGTGTTGTTGAGGTTCACCGGCAGGCTGATGGATTTGCCTTTCGCCACCGTCACGTCGGGGATAGCGAGGGTATTCTCCTGGCCCAGGGCTACGCTGATGCCTATGAGCCAGACACAGAGGGTCGAAAATAAATATCTTAGTATCATGGTATCAGTTTATTTCTTGTAGAACTTTCTTGTGGTGCCGCTTTGCTGAATGAGGTTGAGGCCCGGCTCTATGCCTTGTCTCCGTCGTCCGGTCACATCGTATATGCGGGCATCGTCATCGGTGGTGAGACCAGTCTCGTCTATGTGGGTTGTGCTGCCGTCCGTGCTGACACGCACCGTGATGGGTCGTGCGTCGGCGTCTGAGAGCGAGACGGCATACACGGTGGCTTCCGTGTACTCGCCGAGCAGCACATCCTCGTGGATAGGCAGGGTCGTGCCGTCGAGCGAGTAGGCCACGACGTTACCCCCTGCCACTGCCTGCTGGAGTCCGGTGTGGCGAAGGTCCCACTTCACGTTGCCCGTAGCCTTGACCGTGAGGGAAGCCACCGGCACACGTGAGTGCAGGTAGAGCTTGCCTCCTCTGAGGTAGAGGCAGGCGTCGGCCTCTTCGGCGTCGGCAGCCGCTGCGTCGGCGAGGCTACGTGGCGCGCTGAGGGTCTCGGTGCCCTGCTCCTCGCTGTCGCCGAGCAGGATGTCTACGGTACAGATGACGTCCTGCACGTTAATCCTTTCGTCCCGGTAGGTATCGGCGGCGGTGAAGTTGAAGGGGTATTCATTATATCCGCCGAAGGCGTAGAGTATGGTGGTCTGCAGGTCGGTGGCGTCTATGCCGTTGACGAAGTTGGCATCGCCCCGGTTGAAGGAGAGGGCAATCCTGAAGGTGCTGCCGTGGGTGGTATAGTCGTCTATCATGTGGAGCACGTTCAGCGTGTCGCCGCTCTCGCCGCGGTAGGCGTTCTGTCTCGACACGTAGGGTATGGTCAGACGGTTGTCGGCCACGTGTATCTGGATGGCCCACTCGTCGGTGGTATACTTGTCGAAGTTTGCCAGGTCGGCCTTGGTACATATAATGTTGATAGACTGCGTGTAGCTGTGGCTGTCCTTGTCGTAGAGCAGCAGGGTGGGCATGTTGGCGGCCACTTCGTCTATCTTCAGGTCGGTGATGTTGAGCGCCACCACCTTGTCCATCGTCTGGTGCGAGAGGTCTACGTCGGTCAGTGTGGCGGGCAGGGCCGGATAGAGGTCTTCAAACTTGTTGTAGGAGACGTCCAGGGCTGTCAGTCCTCTTAGGAAGTTGCCTATGAGGCCCACGTTGCCCTGGTACTGGTTGTGGCTGAGGTTGAGTCTCTTCAGGGCGCTGAAGGCGGCGGCGTTCTGCGTCTTGATGGCTGCGATGGTGTAGGGCACATCGCCGGCGAGGCTGTTGTGGCTGAGGTCGAGCTCTTCGAGGTAGGGGAAGAGGGCCGCGGCCGTGGGCAGGGTGCCGGTCATGTCTTTTCCGCTGATGGCGATCCCGGTCACATGGCCTTTCTTCATGGTCAGGCCCTCGAAGGTGGCTGCGTTCTTGACGCCCTCGGCCATGTTCCAGTTGAGCGAGGCGCCCATCTGCACGAGCTGTGAGTAGAGGCCGGCCAGGGCTTGCCACTCGGCGTCGTCGAGTTTGTAGATGGTGAATGTGCCTACATGCTGTCTGCCGCGGCCGTAGTACCAGTCGCCTTCGCCCACTTCGACATAGACGTCGTATTGTCCTTCGTCGGTGGGGGCGTCGGTCTGTGCCGTCTCGCTGCCTTCTTTCACATAGCTGACGGTTGCCTGCCCGGCGCCGTGGCTGAGATATACCTGGGCGGGGTGGGGATTGCCGTCATAGTTAACGTCGGCAGGAGGCACGACGACAGTGACGCGCTCGTCGGTGAGGCTTGCCTTGTCTATGGTGAAGGTCGTGGTGAGCGACGCGGTGTAGTTGCCCTTGCCTGTCACGGTGAGGGTGGCCGTTCCGGGATAGCAGTTGTCGGTGTAGACGGCTTCGTAGTCTACGCCCGGGCGCAGGGCGGCGTAGGCGGCATTGGTGAAGCTCCACGCGGGGGTCAACCGCTGGTACTCGCCTAAGAAGGTGAGGGTGTCGCCCACCGCCGGGTCTATCTCTATCGCTCCCGTGAGCGGGGCGGGGTTAATCCGGAAGTTGATGTTCTTGCGGCCGATGGTATAGGGGAACACGCCTTCTACACTGAAGGTGGCGGTGCCGGCGTTCACATTGTTCTGATACCTGCCCACGCTGAACTTCAGGTCGGGCTGATCGGTGCAGGCCACGTCGACGAAGAGGGAGTCGCCGGTGTAGGTCTGCGGGGTGGCGCCGCTGTACTCGTGGTAGTACACGTCGGGGTATTCGATGGAGGGCAGCTGCGTGGTGTTGCCCGCGGCGTCCTTGCTGCGCAGCCTGATGACGTGGATGGCACGTGCGGCGTCGAAGGTGGCGGTAAGGCTGTCGGTGAAGGCAGTGCCTGCCGGCATCATGTCGGTGAGGGGCTGCCAGTCGTCGCTGTCTTCCACGGCGTATTCTATCATGCCGTCAAGCCCTGCGGTGCTTTCGTAGGTGCCTTGCACGGTCAGCTTGTGGGGTCGGCTCAGGTCGTTCCAGCCTTCAGGGTCGTCGGGGGTCACCTCGACGGGCGGTGTGGCTGTGCCGACGAAGTCGGTGCTGATGAGGCGTACATAGATGGGTAAGGAGTTGTCGGGGTCCGTGATCCAGAGTATGTCGACGTCGATGTAGGCCTTACCGTCCTTGATGTACGAAGTCTGGCAGTCGAGCTTGACCATAGCGTTGATGGGTTCGCCGCCGAGGCTGAGGGCCACGGGCTGGCGTTCGTGTTCGGCGAAGGTGTATTTGCCCTCGGCGTCCTTGTTGATGGTGATGGCGGAGAGCTTCACGTCGCCGAGCACTTCGCCCTGCAGGCTGAAGTCATTGAGCTCGAAGTCGATGGTGCCGGCTGCCGCGCCCTGCTTGATGGCTACGGGAGTGCCGGGCACGGCTACGGCGTCGTCGCCGACGGGTTCGCCGAAGGCGAGGTAGAAGTCACAGGTGTAGTTGCCCACGATAGGGGTCACCTCGAAGGCGCTGTCGGGCGTTTGTCGTACCACGGCGAAGGTCCAGTGTGAGCCGGCGTCGCTGCTGCTATAGAATTTGAGGGGGTGGGGCACGCCGCCATAGGGATTGAGTCCCAGGCCGGGCGTTCCCACTGCTTCGATGCAGTAGCCGGGATACGCCGTGGCGTCGGTGTAGTCGGCCAGGGTCCACGATTGGTTGCTGCCTACGCTGTTCACGGGGGCGAGGCTGACGTTGCCGCCGGTCGAGGGCGTGCCTTCGTGGGTGATGACGGAGTTCTCGTCGGTGTAGTTGTATATCTTGAAGCTCTTGTAGTCGCCCACGAAGCACCAGAGGTGGGAGAGGCTGTCGGCCTCAATGACTTCGGTGGTGATTCTTCCATCGCTATAGGCGGAGAGGGTGAAGCCGTTGTCCGGCCGGCGCACGTTGATGACGTGCAGCCACTTCAGGCCGTAGGTAGACGAGAAGATGTCGGGCACGAAGGTGAGGCGGTAGTAGCCATTGGCAGTGCCGTCGTAGCTGACGGGCAGGGCGGTCTCGCTGCCGGCGAGGTCGCAGACGGCAGTCAGCTTCATCGGGAGCTCACCTTCGGCGGGCTCGCCGTAGGTGAGCACTACTCTGGTGTCGGTGATTTCGGTGGTGGGGTCTACGGTAAAGGTGCACGGCAGGCTCTTGGTGATGCCGTTCCAGGTGATGCTTGCCCCCGCGGGGGTGTTACAGTCGAACCGGAGTGTCTTGACCTCGACATTCTCAAAGATGAAGTTGGCCGAGTAGGGGTTGCTGTCGTCCTTGGTGTATTCGGGCACAGAAGCCTGGTCGAAGCGGCCATCCTCGTGCATGACCAGGTAGCGGCCGTTGGCGTCGGCATAGAGATGGGTGGCCACGGTGGAGGGATAGCCGTCGGAGAGGGTGTAGGCGTAGGGGCTGTCGCTGAAGGCCTTGAAGCCGAAATACTTGTCGTTGGAGAGGTTGCGGAAGATATACTTGCCGTCCTCTACGGCACACTCAAAGCGGTAGGGAGCGTCGTCCTCGCCTATGCCGTCGCTCACACTCAACGTGCCGCCGGCGTTGTAGAAGTACTGGCGGGTGGCGTTGTCACAATATATATAGTATACCTTGCCGGGCTTGGGGTAGTGGGCTTCCAAGTCTACTTCTTCGTACTCGTAGAAGCAGTAGGGATGGGGGTTGTGCCACGTAGTCCATCGCGTCTCCTCTCCATTCCAGCAGATGCCACCCTCAAGGGTACTGGAGATGGTCCACACCCCGCTTCCTTCGGTGAGGGTGTTCAACATGGTGTGGGTGCCATCGAAGCCGATGCTATAACCATTGTCATACTCACCATCATCCTGACACTGCGAGGTGGCCCAGTCCTGCACATAGAGGGCACAGGATTCTGTCAGCTCGGCGTTGCCTGTGTAGCCATGTATATCTACATACGTGCCCGCACTGCTTTGGATGTAAAAGACATTGGGGTCGGAAGTGGTCTCCACGGTCCAGAGGTAACTCTCGTCGTCTGCCAGGAAGGCATTGGGCAGAGGGTGTGTCTCGCCCGTATGACCAAGTCTATAGCCAGTGTCATAGAGAAAGCCCGTACGATTGTTCCCAAAATTGAAACGGAAGGAGTTGTAAATGAGGTACTTCTTGCCATTCTCCAACGTGGTGGCCGGCTTCGTCGGCCTGTACTTGATCAGAGCAGACTGCGCCATGGCGGTCGGGCTACCTGCCACCAGGAGGCAGAGCCAAAGGGTCAAGGTGGTGAGTATCTTCATGTGTATAAAAATTTTTGGATAGTACTTGTTGCGTGCAAAGATAGTAGGAAAGATTTAATACTCTGTCAGTCGTACGCAGAATTATTTTAGAAACATTACCCTGTAGACACAAAGATTTGACAGAACATGGCACCAATTGGCACAAACGGCCACCCGCCTCGCCTCTACCCCGCCGAAGACGCGGCAAAGGGAAGGGAGGGGCCGGGCCGTACGTGGAAGAAGAGCAAGGCGCTTTCGCTCACCACGCGAAGGGGCGCAAGAGAAACTACATGTACATGCAGGAAAAACTAGATGTACATGTAGAAAAAACTAGATGTACATGTAGGAAAAACTAGATGTACATGTAGGAAAAACTAGATGTACATGTAGGAAAGGCCGGATGTACATGGTCCGTATGGCGGGGTACGATGCGGGTAGGGCGGAGGAAGGGGAGGCACAACCTCTGCAGCTTTTCCGCCACAGCACACTCGCCTTGCACTATCTTTAGAGTAGATAGGCGGCGGCTCAGCACCGAGGCCGGAAAGAACTTCGGCTTTGCCGCCACAGCACACTCGCCTTGCACTATCTTTCAAGTAAATAGGCGGCGGCTCAGCACCGAGGCCGGAAAAAACTTCGGCTTTTCCGCCTCGATGCCTTCGCCTTGCACTATCTTTGCCCATGAGGCTGGCGACACGATATGGCTTACATCGTCCGCCACCACTCCTATATAATATATAGAATATGATTATGCGCCTCTCCCTCTACTCCCCTACCCTCCTGCGTAGGTTGACCCTCTGCCTGCTGACACTCACCGCATGGTGGGGCACAGCCCCGGCACAACCTACGACGACGGCTCTCACCCCCGCCCACGCCGTCGAGCAGCTGTTTGCCCACTTCAAGGCGGCCTCGCGCTTCGACCACAACTACTCGCGCGAGCATGTCTACCTGCACATGGACAACACGTCTTACTTAGAAGGCGACACACTGTGGTTTAAAGCCTATGTGGTGAGGGCGTCGTCGCTCCTGCCCACACGGCTGAGCAAGGTGCTCTACGTGGACCTGCTCACCGCCGAGGGGCAGCTGGCCCAACGCCGCACCCTCGCCATAGACAGTCTGGGACAGGCAGAGGGGTGCTTCGACCTGAACCTGCCCCTGCGCAGCGGGTACTACGAGGTGAGGGCCTACACCAGGGCCATGACCAACTGGGGAGCGGAGGCATGCTTCTCGCGGGTGGTGCCTGTGTTCGGCCACAGCAACCCCCTCCACAACGGACCTATCGGGAGCGACATCACCGCGCTCTCACTGCCCCGGCCCACGCCCACCAGGCGGCCCACCTTGGCCTGCCCGCGACCCTATGAGCTGGGCAGCAAGAGCGACGTGCGGCTGACCTTCTACCCCGAAGGCGGCGAGAGGGCCAAAGACGTGGACCAGGTGGTGGCCTACGAGCTGACCGACGGACAGGGACACGCCCTCGACGACATCGTGAGCTTCTACAACAAGGCGGGACGCCTGCTCTGCGAGAGCATGCCCCTGCACCTTGGACGCGGCGCGGCCCTGCTGCCGGCCGAGGCGGCGTATGCCGTGGTCAGAAGGGACGGCCCCAACGGCCAGTCACACCGCTACAACCTGCCCACGCCCTCGGCCGACTACTGCCTGAGGCTCACCCCCGAGCCCGACGGGGTGGAGGTCTGCCTCGCCGCAAGCCGTGAAGCCGGAAAGCGGCCGCAGGTGGTAGGGCTGGCCATGTTCAACCGCGAACAAGTGACCTACTTCGACACGGTGACCGTGGGGGCAGAGCCGGTGGTCTTCTTCCTCGAAGCCAAGACCTTTCGCGAAGGCGTCAACCGCATGGAACTCTTCACAGCCGAGGGTCACGGGCTGGCCACGCGCTTTGTCTGGGGAGACCTCCACTCCCTCGCACAGCGGCAGGTGGAGGTCAGCGTGGTGCAGAACGAGGAAGCTTACGGACTGTTCGAGCCCGCCGTGGTGAAACTGCATCTCAGCGACAGCGAAGGACGCCCCGTGAGCACTACATGCAGTGTGGCTGTGCGCGACGCCGAGGGCAACATCACCGAGACGCACGACGGCGGCCTGGCAGCCGACTTGCTGCTGGCCTCTGAGCTCCGCGGCTACATCCACCGCCCTGACCTCTACTTCGAGAGCAACGACGCCCAGCACCGCCGCATGCTCGACCTCCTGCTCTTGGTGCAGGGATGGAGGAGCAACACGTTCGACGTGATGTGCGGCGTCGACACCTTCCGCCTCACACAGCCCATCGAGGAGAGACTGCTGCTGAAAGGCCGCTTGGTGCGCGACAATGACAAGATGGAACCTCTGCCCCACTACCACATAGGCTTCAAGGCCTACTCAACGGCAGGCCACACGCTGGAAGGCACGGCACGCACCGACGCCGAAGGCTGGTTCGCCTTAGAGAGCCACGTCAACTTTGAAGGCGAGTACATCGCCCAGTTCACCACACGCAACGAAGAAGGCAAGAAACGCTGGAGCCGACTGTTGCTGGACCGATGGTTTGCCCCCGGGCCCGCCGCCTTCAGAGGCCGGGAACTGGACCTGCACCTGACAGAAGCCCCCGACAGCGCGGCGCTGGCGGAGGAAGAAGCCCGCACACCCACCTTCGAGTGGACCGACACCCTGCCTAACATCAACCTGACCAGCCTGGCCACGGCCGAGGTGAAGGCCAAACGAAGCTACCGCGGCTTCACCGGCAACAGATACACCTACGACGGCGGCGAAACAAAGGGAATGCGCCGCGCCACACGTTACTATAACATCCACCAGGAGGCTGACCGCATGAGAGACCGGGGAGAGGAGCCCGGCGAGGTATTCAGCTTCTTGGCCCGCCTCGAACAGACCGCCGCCACCGACCGCCACTCCGCCGCAGACGATCCCGCCGCCGGGACGCCCGACCTCACCACCACGCCGGGTGCCCCGACTGACGAGAATACCGCCGCCCCGACCGACGATTTCTTCGACGAGGGATTTGTGGAAAGCCTGCAACTGAAAGGCCGCCGCATGAAGGTCTACATCAATAATACCCCCTACGACGACTTGGTAAGCCGCTTCCCCGAGCTATACTCCAACATGGACGCCGACGAGTTTAAGGCTTGCGCCATCGTAGAAGAGGGCCTCAGCCACGACGCGGTGAGCGGCCGACAAGTAGACCGCAGCCGGACCCGATACAGAGTCTACCTCTACGAAGACCCCGAAGGCTTCCGCCTACGCGACAGCCGCGGCGTCGACCGCCGTACCATTGAGGGATTCACCCCGGCAGTGAAGTTCTACTCGCCTAACTACCGCGCCTTTGACACTCCGACGGCCTCGGACCGACGCCGCACCCTCTGCTGGGCGCCGCAGGTGACCACCGACAAGGAGGGCAACGCCTCGCTCCTCTTCTTCACTAACTCGCGCCCCTATCAGCGTCTGGACATCAGTATAAGGGGGCTCACCCCGAAAGGGCTTATCATCAGCTATCGGTAAGCCCCGGAGCCGAGTATATACACGAAAACTCCCGAGCCGCGGACTGCCTGAGAGCAGCAGCCGGCTCGGGAGTTTTATGAGTGGATGGGCGGCGGAGGCCACCGCCCTAAGGCTTGGGCGAAAGGGGCGGCAGGGCTCAGTTGCCCGACATGCCTTTTTCTGAGAAGTTCTCAGGAAGCATGGAGACGGTCACACAGTTGCCTTGGCCCAGGAGGAACTTGCGGGCGAAGTGCTGGATCTGCTTGGAGGAGAGGTTCTTGATGACGTCCAAGCGTCCGGTGAAGCGGTCGACGTTCCAGGTAGTTTTGTCGGCAATGAGGCTGTCCCAGTACTCGTTCTTCTTCTGGTTGTCGGCGTAATTCTTCTCGGCGTACTTGACTACCTTGTCGAGCTCCTCGGCGGTGACGCCGTTGGCAGCAATATCCTCAATGCCCTGCTTCATGAGGCGAAGGGCCTCGTCGCGGCTTGCGGGCTTGACGGGACACTGTATCATGAGCTGGAACTGGTCTTTGAGGTCACGCTCGAGGCTTGCCTGTGCTCCTACGCTGTATGCAATGCCGGCGTCCTCGCGTATGCTCTTGAGGTAGCGCTGGGTGAGCACTTCGCCGAGGGCGCTGACCACCTGGGCGTTCTCGAGTGTCCAGGGCATGTCGCCGTGCCAGATTTGCACGATGATGGCCTGCGGTGTCTCCATGGCACGGGTGAAGTGGTTGTTTACCACTCCCTTGACGGGTTCGGGCACGAGGAGGCCTGCGGTCTGCTCGCGGTTCTTGACGCCGGGCAGGGTGGCGATGTACTGGGCCACGAAGGCGGCCAGCGAGTCGGGGTTGAAGGCGCCGGTGAAGTAGAAGTCGAAGTCGCCGGCCGAGGCAAAGCGCTCGGCGTAGATGCGCTTGATGCCCTCGTAGCTTATCTTGTCAAGGTCTTTGTAGTGGATGATTTCCTTGCGGGGGTTGTGCTTGTAGATGGTAGCCATGACGGAGTCGTTGAATGCCTGCATGGGCTGCTTCTCTGCATTCTCGAGGCTCGTCTTGAGCAGGTTCATGACATTGGTGTAGGCATCGTGGTCGTCGATGGCCGGCTGGAAGCGCAGGTGGATGAGTTCGAAGAGCGTACGCAAATCTTTTGGGGTGGACTCGCCGCTCATTTCCTCGGTGGCGTCGTGCAGGGCCACGCTGACGGAGACCTGCTTGCCGGCGAGCTTCTTCTGTAGCTCGGTCTGGGTGAAGTTGCCGGTGCCGAGGCTGTTGATGACCGTGTCGAATACCTTGGCGTTGGCTACGTCGGCGTCGCTTGTCTTGGCCTTGCCGCCGTAGCTCTCTGCCTTGAAGATGACTTCAGAGTCGTTGAAGTCGGTTTGCTTGAAGTACACCTTGGCACCGTTGTCGAGCTGCCATACCTTGTAGCCGAAGTCGGCGTCGGTGGCGTTGGGCAGGGCCTTGGGGGCGGGAAGGTGGGGCACGAGGGGCTCGCTCTTCACATTGTCTACGTAGGCTTCGAGCTGGGCGGTCTTGGCGGCAGCTACGGCGGCCTTCATCTCGTCAACCGTGGGCACAGGAACGCCCTCTTTGTCGAGACACATGGCCAGCACGACGAAGTTGGTGTCGACGCGGGCCGTCAGTTCCTTGAACAGGGGATTGATTTGCTCGACGGTCAGCTGGTTGACGAACATCTTCAAGTTGTCGTAGCGGTCCTCGATGCTGGGCACGGGGTCGTCTTCGAGGAAGTGGCGCACGTACTTAGGCACGAAGAAGCTGTTCTCCTGCTTCTCGCGGTTGAGGTATGTCTTCTCCTCGCTGCTCATATACTCTTCGCGGGCACGCACCAGCTCGGTGGCGGTAAAGCCGAAGCGAACGGCGCGCTCCACTTCCTGAATGACGGCCTGCAGGGCGGCGGCATCCTGACCGGGCTTGGGTATGATGTAGAACTGATAGGCGTCCTTCTCCTTGGTCATGATGTAGTTGCCGTTGCCTCCCATGGCCATGACATAGGGGCAGTCGGGCTTTTGGGCGAGCTCCTGGAGGCGGGCATTGATCATGTTCTCGGTCATGCCCACGCAGAACTGGGAAACGAGGTAGAGCATGGTACCTTTGAGCTGGGCGGGCACGAGGGCATCGTGCTTGAAGAAGACCATGATGTTGTTCGTGCTCTGTTCCTTGTCTTTGTCCACCACGTAGATGGGTTCGTTGTTGTCGGGCACGGGGTAAGTCACATAGGGCGCCGCATTCTTGGGCATCCGGATGGGGCCGAAGATGTCCTTAATCTTTTGCTCGATCTTGTCCACGTCGATGTCTCCCACCACGATGATGCCCTGGAGGTCGGGGCGGTACCACTTTTCGTAGTAGTCGCGGAGTTCTTGCGGCTTGAAGTTATCTATGACGCTCATCAAGCCTATGGGGAAGCGCTCGCCATAGCGGGAGCCGGGGAAGATGGTGGGCAGGTTGCGCTGGAAGATGCGCTGTGAGGCGCTCGACCTCATGCGCCACTCTTCGTGTATGACGCCGCGTTCCTTGTCTATCTCCTTCTCGGCGAGGGTAAGGCCGTCGGCCCAGTCGTGCAGTATGAGCAGGCAGCTGTCTACGTTGCTCTCGGTCACGGGCACGTCGTCGATGTTGTAGACCGTTTCGTCGGTGGAGGTGTAGGCATTGAGGTTGTAGCCAAACTTCACGCCGATGCTCTCGCAGTACTTGATGAGGCGGTCGTCGGGGAAGTTGGTCGTGCCGTTAAAGCACATGTGCTCCAGGAAGTGGGCAAGGCCGCGCTGGCTCTCCTCTTCCTGCACGCTGCCCACCTTTTGGGCGATGTAGAAGTTGGCACGGTTCTCGGGCAGGGCATTATGGCGTATATAGTACGTCAGGCCGTTGGGCAGCTTGCCGTAACGAACGGCAGCGTCCATCTTCAACTCGGGGAGTCCCTGTGCCATCACGGGCAGTGCGAGACACACTGCCACAAGGGCAAATAATACTCTGATTTTGTTCATGTTAGTAAAAATAAAACTGTTAGGTAAGAGTCGTGCTACGCCGGTGTCTCTCTCTTCGGCGCGCAGCCCTCGGAGGGGCTGCTCCACCGCATCTTGAATGAATTATAGCGGGCAAATGTACTATTTCTCACCGACTTGCTTACTTTTTGCGTAGCAAAATTGTATTTTTGTCGCCGACTATGGCATGGATGTCCCATGGAGCGACGGCTCAGAAGGCCGGCGTCGCGGGCATCTGTATGCTCAAAACTCTCTGCATCGTGATACGTAAATTTGATTTCCTTGTCATCGGTTCGGGCGTGGCCGGCATGAGCTATGCGCTGCAGGCCGCCGCTTCGGGCAAGGGCAAGGTGGCACTTGTGTGCAAGACCCAAATTGAAGAGGCTAACACAGCCAAGGCCCAGGGCGGCATAGCCTCCGTCACCGACCTTGACGTGGACGACTTTAACAAGCACATCCGCGACACCCTCATCGCCGGCGACTACATCTCCGACCGCCGCGCCGTCGAGCAGGTGGTGCGCCACGCCCCCGAGGGCATCAGCCGCTTGGTGGAATGGGGCGTCCACTTCGACAAGAAGGACGACGGCACCTTCGACCTCCACCGCGAAGGCGGCCACTCGGAGTTCCGCATTCTCCACCACGCCGACGACACCGGCTACGAGATACAACGCGGCCTCATTGAGGCTGTGCGCAATCACCCACGCATCGTCGTGCTCGAAAACCACTTCGCCGTGGAGATCATCACGCAGCACCACTTAGGCATCGAGGTGACCAGGCGCACCCCCGACATAGAGTGCTACGGTGCCTATATACTCGACCCCGACACCCACAAGATCGACACCTTCCTCTCCCGCGTCACTGTGCTCTGCACCGGAGGCTGCGGAGCCGTCTACGCCACCACCACCAACCCTGAGATAGCCACAGGCGACGGCATAGCCATGGCCTACCGAGCCAAGGCCACGGTGAAGGACATGGAGTTCATCCAGTTCCACCCCACCGCCCTCTTCCATCCCGGAGAGACCCACCCCGCCTACCTCATCACCGAGGCCATGCGCGGCTACGGCGGCGTGCTCCGCCTTCCCAACGGCGAAGAATTCATGCAGAAGTATGACAAGCGCCTCTCACTCGCACCCCGCGACATCGTGGCACGCGCCATCGACAAGGAGATGAAGATACACGGCCTCGACCACGTATGCCTCGACGTCACCCACAAAGACCCCGAGGAGACGAAGCACCACTTCCCCAACATCTACCAGAAGTGCCTCAGCCTCGGCATCGACATCACCAAGGAGTACATACCCGTAGTGCCCTGCGCACACTATCTCTGCGGAGGCATCAAGGTCGACCTCAACGCCTGCTCCAGCATACGCCGCCTCTACGCCATTGGCGAGTGTGCCTGCACCGGTCTGCACGGAGGCAACCGCTTGGCCTCCAACTCCCTCATCGAGGCCGTGGTCTACGCCGACGCCGCTGCGGCCCACTCCCTCAGCCACATCGACGACTACAGCTTCAACACCGACGTGCCCGAGTGGAACGACGAAGGCACCCTCTCTAACGAAGAGAAGGTGCTCATAGCCCAAGACGCCAAGGAAGTGGAGCAAATCATGTCAAAATACGTCGGCATCGTGCGCTCCAACCTGCGCCTCAAGAGAGCATGGACCCGCCTCGACCTGCTCTACGAGGAGACGGAGGAGCTCTTCAAGCGCGTCAAGGCCACACGCGACATCTGCGAGCTGCGCAACATGATCAACGTGGGCTACCTCATCACCCGACAGGCCATGGAGCGCAAAGAGAGCCGCGGACTGCACTACACCGTAGACTACCCCAAGCACGCCTACGACCAAATGATGTAAAGCCCCAACGCACCGCCGCACCCGCCTAAGGGCCTCGCCGGACAGTATCACCGGGAGCATGGGAGAAAGTCCTGCCATGCTCCCGGTTTTTCTTACATGTACATCTAAGATTATCTACATGTACATCCAGTTTTTCCTACATGTACATCCCGTTCGAACTACATGTACATCTAGTTTTTTCTACATGTACATCTAGTTTTTTCTACATGTACATCTAGTTTTTTCTACATGTACATCTAGTTTTTTCTACATGTACATCCCGTTAAAACTGCATGTACATGTAAGATTTCATGGAAGGCGCGGGTCTTCAGCTGCGCCCCTCCGTAGGGCGACGAGCGTGTGTGGTGCCTTGCGATGGTTCTTCTGCCTCGAGCCTTAAAGGGGCGGGCGTGCTGCCGGTGTACACCGCGGCGGCGGCCTGAGGGTCGGCTTATGAAGTGTGCCGCAACTTCAGGGCTGAGGTTGCGGCACACGTGATAGTCGGATGGTTGATGTCTTAGTCGTTACGGGGGCGGCGGGGTGGACGTCCTTCGCCACCTTCGCGGCGTGGACGGCGAGCGGGGCGGTCTTCCCATCCCTCGGGCTTCTCTTCGAGCACGCGGTGTGAGAGACGGAACTTGCCGGTCTTTTCGTCCACTTCAAGCAGCTTCACCTGTATGGTGTCGCCTTCTGAGATGCCTGCCTCTTCTACTGTCTCGAGGCGCTTCCATGCTATCTCGCTGATGTGGAGCAGTCCCTCCTTGCCGGGCATGAATTCTACGAAGCAGCCGTAGGGCATGATGCTGACCACCTTGGCGTCGTACACTTCGCCCACTTCGGGTATGGCTACGATGGCTCGTATCTTGGCCACAGCCTTGTCGATGCTTTCCTTGTCGGGAGCGCTGACCTGTATCTTGCCTACGCCGTCCACCTCGTCGATGGTGATGGTGGTGCCGGTCTCTTCCTGCATACCCTGAATAATCTTTCCGCCGGGGCCGATGACGGCGCCGATGAATTCCTTGGGTATCTCGAAGGCTTCGATGCGGGGCACGTGTGGCTTGAGTTCGGGACGGGGTTCGGGGAGGGTTTCTACGAGTTTGCCGAGTATGTGTTCGCGGGCCTGCTTGGCTTGGGCGAGGGCCTTCTCGAGTATTTCGTAGGAGAGGCCGTCACACTTGATGTCCATCTGTGTGGCGGTGAGACCCTTGGCAGTGCCTGTGGTCTTGAAGTCCATGTCGCCGAGGTGGTCTTCGTCGCCGAGTATGTCGCTGAGGACGGCGTATTTCTCTTCTCCGGGATTTTTGATGAGGCCCATGGCGATGCCGCTGACGGGTGCCTTGATGGGCACACCTGCATCCATGAGGGCGAGAGTGCCTGCGCAGACGGTGGCCATGGACGAGGAGCCGTTGCTTTCAAGTATGTCGCTGACCACTCGGATGGTGTAGGGGTAGTCTGCGGGTATCTGTCCCTTGAGGGCTCTCCATGCGAGGTGTCCGTGGCCTATCTCTCTACGTCCTACGCCGCGCTGGGCTTTGGCTTCGCCGGTGGAGAAGGGGGGGAAGTTGTAGTGGAGCAGGAAGCGCATGTAGCTCTTGTCGAGCACGTCGTCGACCATTTTTTCGTCGAGCTTGGTGCCGAGGGTGGCGGTGGCGAGGGCTTGTGTCTCGCCACGGGTGAAGATGGCCGACCCGTGGGGCATGGGCAGGGGGGATACTTCGCACCAGATGGGGCGTATGTCGGTGGTGCCACGGCCGTCGAGGCGCTTGCCTTCGTCGAGTATGCAGCGGCGCATGGCGTCGCGTTCTACGTCGTGGTAGTAGCGGTCGACGAGGGTGTTCTTCTCTTCGAGTTCTTCGGGGGTGAGGTCGGGATGTGCGGCAGCGTAAGCCTCTTTGAAGTCTTCGCGTATCTTCTCGAAGGCTTCAGAGCGCTGGTGTTTGTCGTGGTCGCCGGCTTGTGCGATGGCGTAGGCCGGGGCGTAGCACTGGTCTTTGACGGCTTGACGGAGCTCTTCGTCGTTGACTTCGTCGTCGTATTCGCGCTTGACGTCGGTGCCCAGCTCTTTCGAGAGCTCCTTCTGGAGCTGACACATGGGCTTGATGGCTTCGTGGGCCACCTTGAGGGCTTCGAGCAGGGCGCTCTCGGGCACTTCGTCCATCTCGCCTTCGACCATCATGATGTTCTCCTCCGTGGCTCCGACCATGATGTCCATGTCGGCCTGGGCGAGCTGTTCGAAGGTGGGGTTGACAATGTATTCGCCGTTGACGCGTGCCACACGCACTTCGGAGATAGGTCCTTCGAAGGGGATGTCGCTGGCAGCGAGGGCGGCCGAGGCGGCAAATCCAGCGAGGGCGTCGGGCATGTCGACGCCGTCGGCGCTGAAGAGGGTGATGTTGACATAGACCTCGCAGTGATAGTCTGCGGGGAAGAGGGGTCGCAGGGCGCGGTCGACGAGGCGTGAGGTCAGTATCTCATAGTCGCCGGCGCGGCCTTCTCGCTTGGTGAAACCGCCGGGAAAGCGGCCTGCGGCGCTATATTTCTCTTTGTAGTCGCACTGAAGCGGCATGAAGTCTGTGCCGGGCTGTGCAGTCTTGGCGGCGCAGACGGTGGCCAGCAGCATGGTGTTGTTCATGCGGAGCATGACGGCTCCGTCGGCTTGCTTGGCCAGTTTTCCGGTCTCGATGCTGATGGTACGTCCGTCAGGCAGGGAGACAGTCTTGGTGATTACGTTCATCGGTTTGTACGTTGGATAGTTAAATAGTACGATGTTTATTTCTTTTACCCTTTAGAGCAGCGCAAAAGTAGCCAAAAATATCGTATCTCACTGACGGTTAGCCCGCTTTTTTGTCCCCTGCCATGTGATTAGTGCGTCGCCGGCTGTCGGGGCGCGAGGCATAGGGGCGATGGCCGGCCCTTCCCTGCGCGGCAATTTCCTTACCCTTGGCGGCTACAGCCCGGCCCTTGGCTTCGGCGGTCCTCCCCTTGGCTGCGGCGGCCCGTCCTTCCGCGGCAATACCCCTCCCCTTGGCGGCATCGGCCCGTCCTTTGGCGGCTACGGCCCGGCCCTTGGCGGCATGAGCCCACCCTTTAGCGGCATGAGCCTTCCCTATATCTGCCTGCGGCTTCGCCTCTCCGTCCCACACGAAACGAGGCTGCGTCGTAGGGTTGAGCGTTACGACACAGCCTCGTTTCATTGAGAGAAGGCTGAAACCTTTGAAGTTGATTGTTTTACGAAAAGAATTTTACGTCTTGCCTTTCAAGACGGGGCGGCTATGGTGATTGTTTTACTTGCGGGGTATGGAGGTTATTTGATGAGGCTGTCGACGAAGTCTTTGGGCATGATGCCGGTGAGGTCGACGAGGTTGAACCGGTGGTCGTTGAGGCTGATGAGCACTACCTCTATGATGTGTTTCCCTTTAGTGCGTGCAAAGATTTTTTTGTTGTCTTGTTCTTTTTGCAGGCGGTATCGTGCGGGGTTGTTATGGGCGAGTGTGAGGGCGTTGTCGTATGCCTGTTTGGCGTCGTCGGGGTGGCTTTGTGTGACGAGGCGTATCGACTTCAGTCGCTTGAGGGCCTCGTGGGTGGCGTCGTCGGTGTGTGCCGGTGTCAGCTGTAGCATTTTTTGCATCATGGTGGGGCTGACGGTTTGGCAGGTGAGTGATGATCCCTCTGCATAGAGTTGCATGTAGCGTCCGGCGAAGTCTTGCTGCTTCTGAGCGGGGGCGCTGAGTGTGAGCATCATGAGGCTGAGCGTGTAGAGCAGCCTGTGAATGGTGGAAGTCATGATGGTGGATGGCTGTCGTTGGAGGGTTTACTCGTGGGCTGTCTCTGTGTGGCTGTCTTTGTCGGCGGCGGCTCTCAGTGTGTCGGCGGCGGCAGTGGATGGTCCTTCCTTGAAGAGGAGCAGGGCTTTGGAGGCCATCTCGTAGGCTTTCTGCGGATCGTCGTACGAGTCGGTGTAGGCTTGCTGGTTGTAGTCCCAGCTGGCTGCGGGGTTTTTGTCATCGGCGCTGCGGAAGGAGTGTTGTGCGGCGGTGCCGAGGAGGGTGACGATGGCCACGGCTGCTGCTGCGCGGTAGAGCGGTCTGAGTCGGTGGGCTATGGTGAATTTGCCGGGGGTTACGTGTTTTGTGGCCTTGCTGCCGGGCTCGTTGTCTATGCCGGCGGCTTGTAGCAGTCGGGCGTCGAAGCTGCTGTCGAGTGTTTGTTCTTTTTCGCGGTCGGCATAGGCGAAGAGGCTCTGGTAGCGTGCGAGGTGTGGGGGCAGGTTTTGCTGCCGGTAGAAGGCTTTGAGTATGCCCTCTTCCTCGGTGGAGGTTTCTCCCTCCCAGTATCGCTCGAGCAGTTGTTCTATATATTTATAGTCCATGGCGGTCTGATTTTTCGAAGGCGGCTTTGAGTGTTTTGCGTGCTCTGTGGAGGGTGACCTTGAAGTTGTCTTCTGAGAGCTGCATGATGTGGGCCGCTTCCTGATATGTAAGTCCTTCGATGTCGCGCAGCTGTATGGCGGTGCGTTGTTTCTCCGGCAGGTTGTCGATGAGGTGTCTGACGTAGTCGAGGCGTTGTTGTCGTTCGAGCTGTTCGTCGGGTTCGGGTTCGTCGGTGCAGGTGTCGGTGAGGCTTTGTTCTAATGAGATGTTGCTGCGTTCGTGTGCGCTGAGTCGGTCGAGTGCCAGGTTGCGACACATGGTCAGGCAGTATGCTTTGAGATTATCGACGTCGGCCAGCTCTTCTCTCTTACTCCACGCTTTCAGCAGGCAGTCTTGCGTGAGGTCTTCCGCCTCTTCTCTGTGCTGCATGAGGCGAAGTCCTAACCTGTAGATGAGGTCTTTCAGGGGGAGGAGGTCTTGTCGGAAATCTATCGGTCTCATGAGGGGCTTGCTATGAGGTAGACGATTGAGGGGCGAAAAAGTTACACCGATGTCTAAAAAAATTGCTCCCGGCCTTTTGGTTCAGGCCGGGAGCGGCAGTGTGTCAAGCGTTTCGGCTTTCGATAATTTTTGCGCTATTTGGGTAGCAGGTCTGTGCCGCTGACGGGGAGCGACCACTTGGTGTCGGTCACGACGACGATGGCTTTCAGCATTTCGGGCTTGCCGACGCTGACCCATTCGCCGCTCTGCAGGGTGGCCGAGTGGTGGTGTGGCTCGGTGGCGTTGGTGGTGTAGCAGATTTGGGCGCCTTCCACGGGGCAGTGTAGGCGGAAGCTGAAGGAGTGGTCGGGGTTTTGTCTCACCTCGGTGGCTTCGGGCAGTGGCACTCTGAAGCCGCGGTCCATGGCCAAGAGGCGGCGGTAGTGGTGGGCCAGTCGGGCGGTGAAGCCGGTGTAGTTGCGCTGTGCCTTGGGTGTCCATCCCAGTTCGCTGACGGCGAGCAGACGTGGGAAGATGAAGTGTTCGATGTATCGTTCGGAGCGGTTCTCGTCGAGCTGACGCAGTTCCTGGAGCAGGGTGCCGTGTATGAACTGGTCGCTCCACATGCAGGCTTGCACGCCGATGACGGTGGAGGTGTCGCCGGTGTCTTCGATGGGCATGGAGTAGCAGCGGCTCAGCGAGATGGGCGGGCACCATGTGGCTGCCTTTACTTCGTCGTTGCGGCCGGTCTCGGGGAAGTCGAGGTAGGTGTAGTAACAGGGTGCGAGCACTGCTTTCATGCCGTTCTTCTTAGCCACGGCCGAGTCTGCGGGCTGGTGCCACACCATGCTCACGAGGGGCTGGTCCACCTTGCCGCGCAGCATGACTTCTTCCCAGCCTATGACAGTGCGCCCTTTGCTGCGCAGGTAGTTGTTGACGCGGTTGGTGAGCCATCCTTGCAGCTCCGGGGCTTTGTCTATGCCTTCGCGGCTCATGCGCTGGCGGCAGCGGGGGCATTCTTCCCAGCGCCGGTAGATGGCTTCGTCGCCGCCGATGTTGATGTAGCGGGAGGGGAAGATGCGGAGGGTGGCGTCGAGCACGTCTTTGAGGAAGACGAGGGCCGAGTCGTTGCCCACACAGAGTATTTCGGGGCTGATGGACTGCTCTGTCTGCACGGCGTGCTGTTCGCCGCGGCATGCCAGGTAGGGGTAGGCCACTACGGCGCTGAGTATGTGGGCCGGAAATTCTATTTCGGGTATCACTTCCACGCCGCGTACCGCTGCGTAGCTCACTATCTCGCGCAGGTCGGCTTCGGTGTAGTATCCTCCCAGGCGGGTGATGCCTTCGCCGGCCCAGGCGCCCACTTCGGTCAGTCGTGGGTAGGCGGCCACTTCCATGCGCCAGCCTGAGTCGTCGATGAGGTGTAGCTGCAGCTTGTTGAGCTTGTAGGCGGCCATGTGGTCGATGGTCCGCTTGATGTAGTCTTTGCTGAAGAAGTAACGGGCCACGTCGAGCATGTAGCCTCGGTACGGGTGGGCGGGTGCGTCGCTTACGGTCAGGCAGGGTGTCTGCCAGGCCACGTCGGAGGTGGCGCGTTCTTGGTAGATTTCGGGTGGCAGCAGCTGGATGAAGGTCTGCAGGCCGTAGAAGATGCCTGCCGCATCGTGGCCTGAGAGGCGTACTCCCTTGGGGCTCACGTCGAGCCGGTAGCCTTCGGCCTCAGTCACGCTGAGGCTGTCTATGATCAGCGTGAAGTGGCCTTTTGTGGCGCCGGGCTTGACCACGGGGTTGCGGCGAGGGGCTGCCATGAGGCGGCAGGCCAGCCAGTCGGCCTGTGGCCTGAGTGCTGCGTCGCAGGCTATGACGGGGCGTTCGGGCAGGATGAAGAGGCCCTGCTTCATGCTGACGCTCCGGGGCAGGGGCACGAGGTTGACGGCCGGCTGACCATGGCCGGCGAGGCTGACGAGGCTGACGAGGAGGAGACAGAGTATGTGCTTCATGGTGAGAGGGGTTAGGTAGGGAGTTGACGGGTGGTGGTGGATTGGAGAGTGGTGGCGGCGGGGGCGGACCGTTAGGTCAGGTGGCCGGCCGCTCGGGGTGACGTGTGTGTATGAGACGGTGGCTTCCGTCGGCCATGGTGGTGGCAAAGAGGTAGAGCGTGCCGCCGTCTTTGAGGCGCAGCTTCTTGCGCAGGCTGTCGGTGGTGCCGGGAAAGTTTCGCAGGGTCAGGTTGGCTCGTTCGGTGGTGGTTCTGAGGCGGCTGAGGGCCGCTTTGTCGAAGCCGCTGACCGCCGTGATTTCCATGCAGCGCCCGGGGAAGTGGTCGAGGCGCTGCGGCGAGGTGTAGAGGTGGGTGGCGTCGGCCAGTTTGTGTAGGCCGAAGCGTTGGGCCATGAGCTTGAAGCAGCCACTCTTGAGCATGGCGGGTGAGGGCTCGTAGAGGTAGTGGCCCGGGGGGAGGCTGTCGCTGAGTGGGGCTTGGGCCTCCCTCTCTTCAGAGGGGCGAAAGCTGAAAGCGGGTCCCTCTTCGCCTTCGCCCACCACGATGAGGGGGTTGTCTGCGGCCACGGCCTCGGCGGTCTGAGGGCCGATGGTAAGCAGCAGTTCCTTACACTCGCCGCCTGCCCCCACTATGTCGACCCGCTGCACGGCTCCGGCGAGGCTTCTGAGGGCGAGGCTGATGTCGAGCATGGGGGAGAGTTTGACCATGACCCACTCGGCCTTCTCTCTGAGCCGTGGCAGGAGGTCTGCCACATTGGGCGTGCAGTCTTCGATGTGCACTGTCTTGCGTCCGAGGGCGTCGCGGCGGGCGGGGTCTAAGTAGATGAGGGTCTGTGGCGGCAGGCTCTCCATGACCTCGGCTGCCTCGCCGCAGGTGATGGTGGCGCTCTGCAGGCCCAGCAGGGGGAAGTTGTGGGCGGCGGCCTGGCAGAGGTCGGGATTGCGTTCCACGTAGTGGGCAGTGGCGAAGAGGGGCGCCATCCTGCTGAAGTCTACGCCGAGCCCGCCTGTGAGGTCGGCCATGCTGCGGCGGTGGGTGGGCGGTATGAGGTGGGCTGCGAGCCGGGCCTTGTAGCGTGCGGCAGCCTCGCCCGAGCATTGCTCGAGGGCCAGCCGGGAGGGATAGTGCAGGTCGGGCTGCCGGGCCCACGACGGCGCTTTGGCAGCCATGCGTTGCATGGCCTCGTCGTCGAAGCGGTGGGTGGTGAGGGCTGTCGGCGTGGGGCGATGACGTTTCATAGTGCGAAGATAGCAATAAATATGTTGGCAGAGGGGGTGTGGGCGGCGTCGGGCAGCGTGAGCCTCTATTTTGTGACGTCTCGGTGTGTAGTTGCCCTCCCGGTATGCCGACCCTCGCGCGCGCGTATATATAACATGGAGCTTTGGCCGGGGAGTGACGGATGGAGGCATGGACGTTTCACCTGCATGTACATGTAGTCTGAACGGCATGTACATGTAGTCTGAACGGCATGTACATGTAGTTTTAACGGCATGTACATGTAGGAAATCTTAGATGTACATGTAGAAAAACCCGGCTGTCTTCCGCAAGGAACGAGGCCGGCCGGCGGGCGTATGAACGCAAGCGAGGCTGTGTCGTAGATAGGTGTACGACACAGCCTCACTATGAAAGGGCTGAGAGAGCGGCTACTTGCTTATGACGACACGGCCATCCTTGATGTAAGGCTCACGTGCACGGGGAGCTTTCAGAGGCCGGCCCTTTAGGTCGAACATCTTGGCCCGACGCACGCCGGAGGTGGTGGGTGCGGTGTCGATGCCCTCGGGCATGGTGGTGATTTCGGTGAGAGGCAGCTGCTCGAGCGTGAACGACTCGATGCTCATGCAGCGTGCTCCGGACATGTTGATCACCATACCGAGGCTCACCTTGGTGGGTGCGGCAAGGGTGAAGAGCAGGGTGTTGGTGGTGGCAGTACCCGTCTTCTCTCTCATGGGTATGTAAGAGATGGCCTGCGAGGCGAGGTCGTCGGTCAGGGGCAGGCCTTCGCCTTCGGCCACTACGAGGTAGCTGTTGCCGCACTGTCCTTCCCAGCCGCTATACTTGGTCGTAAACTGGTAGGAGCCGGCGGGCAGGGTGATGGTCTGGTAGACGGCGTGGTCGGTGAGCGTCTGGTCGAAGCCGTCCCATCCTGTGGTGGCGCAGAGGCTCTGTC
The DNA here is from genome assembly GCA_945836755.1 of uncultured Bacteroidales bacterium. Lineage (GTDB taxonomy): Bacteria > Bacteroidota > Bacteroidia > Bacteroidales > Bacteroidaceae > Alloprevotella. The sequence continues at coordinate 19,278 of CAMAMB010000011.1, read as the reverse complement.
CCTTGCCGTAGTCTACGTGGGCACCGGTGTACTGGTTGAGGTTAGAGGCGCGGTCCTTGGTCCATGTGGCGAGGCCCATGAAGCGTAAGTTGCCGGAGGCGGCCACGCTCTTGCCCGTGTCGTAGAAGGGGGCTTTGTAGTTGCTGAGATACTGGGCCGTCTTGTCTACGATGGTGCTCTCGCCGAAGTTGAGGCAGAAGACTCCACCTGACGATGACCATGCGTCGCCGTCGGGGCCGAAGCCGTTGCGCACGCCTGTATTGCCCTTGGAGGAGGCATCTTCCACGTTACCGCTGCTCTGGTTGAACTGGTAGTAGAGCTGTAGGCCGGCGCTCTCGGCTGTGGCTATCTGTGCGGCGGTGAGGGGCGCGTTGCAGATGTCCTGCAGCTGGGTGAGGGAGAGGGCCTTGTTCCATACTCTGAACTCGTCGACCATGCCTGCGAAGCGGGCCTCGGAGGTGCCGATGCTGAACTTGGAGAGCTGGGGCACGGAGTAGGCGTTGATGGAGGCATTGAGCATGCTCTCGCCGTCGCGGTAGAACCTGACGACACCGTTGGAGAAGACGACGGCGTAGTGGTGCCACTCGTTGGCAATGACGAAGCCCTCGTTGCTGGTGGCGCTGTTGTCGCCTATGGAGACTGCCATCTTGCCGTCGGCATAGTTGGAGATGCGGAGGGTGCCGGTGTTGTCGCCTATGCCGTTGCTGATGTCGGTGAGGGTGCGCGGCCTCATCCACCAGTCGATGGTGAAGGCCGTCTGGCCGGCGGTGAAGGGTATGGTGGTGGCGGTGACGTCTTCACGGTTGTACATGAAGTTCAGGCCATTCTTGCTGTCGGCGTTGCAGACGATGATGCCACGGTCTTGTGTGGCCACGCTGCTGCCAGTGGCGTTGCGTGTGGTGAGCTGTACGTTGTAGACGCCGGGCTCTGTGGGCTGGAAGCTGAGGCTGGGGAGCTGGCTGACGAAGCCGAACTTACCGCTGTTGACGCTCCACTCCCACGAGGTGGGGGCGTAGCGGCTCTCGTCGTAGATGTTGACGGTCTCGCCCTTTAGCACGACGGACTCACCCACGCGGAAGGCGGCCACGGGGGGCACTTCGGTGATGGTGATATCGACAGAGGAGGAGGCCTTCTCGCCGCTGGGCGAGGTGACGGTGAGGGTGACGGTGTGGGTACCCTTCTGCTGGTAGCAGGCTGCAGCCATGGGCGTCTTGACGGAGGGTACGTCGGCTCCGGGCATGCTCCAAGCGTAGCTGTAGCCCACGAGTGGCTCTGAAGGCGTGAAGCAGATGCGCTCGCCGGCAGCGGCGAGGGTCTTGGTGGCCGTGAAATCGGCATTGGGCTTGGGTGCGGCGAGCACGGTGACGGTCATGCTGGCCGACTTGCTCTGTGCGTTCTTGTTGGTCACTTCGACGTTCACTTCCTGCTCGCCGGCGTGTGTAAAGGTGAGTTCGGGGATCACGGTGTGGCAGTCGGTGAGGCCTGCGTCGGGCACATTCCAGACGATGGACTCGATGCCCTTGCCCACCTTGACGGTGGGAGTGAAGGGTATGCCCACGTAGACGGGAGCAGTGGGTGCGGTGAGGGACACGCTCAGGGCAGCGCTCTGCTTGATGGTGAGGTCGTCGGGGGTGAAGGTGGAGTGGCTGTCGTTGGAGAAGGCGGCGTGCAGCTTGTTGAGACCGTGGTCGCGCAGCTTGAGGCCTTCGGAGGTCTGTATGACATCGCCCTTGAAGTAGGCGAGTATGTCGGAGTTGATGCCAGCGTCGGCGTAGGAGTAGTCGCGGGTGATGAGGTCTGTGTAGATGAGGGTCTTCTTCCAGAGGATGAGCTCGTCGATTTCAGCATCCATGGCCGAGCCGGAGGACCCTGAGAGGACGAAGTCGCCGAAGCCTCCGATGCCTTTCTTAGAGTTGGAGGTGCAGGAGGCTTTGAGTTCGCCGTCAATCCACATCTTGAGGGTGCCTCTCTCTACTGCGATGGCTACGTGGGTCCACTGTCCCACCTTGAGCACGCCGGGTGCGGAGCAACGTTCGCCGGTGCTCCAGCCTGCGGTGAGGCTGCCGTCGGCATTGCCGTGGAGGTAGAATGAGTTCCAGCCCGGGCCCATGCCCTGGTTCCAGTTGGAGAGAGAGTGGGGCTTGATCCAGAAGCTGATAGAGGCGTTGTCGTACTGGTTGCTGAAGACGGAGGGGATGGTCACGCCGCAGTTTCTGAGGTCGATTACCTCGTTGGCGGTGGTCACGTAGGGTGTTTCGGCCATGATGTGGCCCGACTCTAAGCCGTCATCGTAGACGGCAGCCACTTCGAAGAGGCCTGAAGAGCCTTCGGGCAGGGTGAAGGAGGTAAGGCCGGGGGCTGTTTCACCCACGACCTCGCCGCTGTGGTAGATGCGGTACTTGGCCAGACTGAAGGCCGACCGGATGGGAGCTTGCCAGCTGAGCTTGCCGGCAGCGATGGAGGCGTTGCGGGGCGGGTAGATGCCGCGGCCGGGCACGACGATGGAGATAATCGTCTTCTTGCCCTGGCTCTCTATCTTATAGCCCTCGGTCTCGTTGATGACGAAGGGCGTCTCGAGGCCTTCGGGGTCGATGGCGTAGTCGATGATGGAGGCATTATATATATGTCCCTCGCCCTGTCCCCAGCTGCGTGTCTCGACGATGAAGAAGTACTTGAGAGGGCGGCTCTGGTCGAAGCCGGCGCTGAGGTCGGTGAGGTCGTAACCAAACTCCATGGGCTCGTCGTGTAGCTTGCCATCGGCCCATCGTCCGAGCATGGGCACCTCGGGTGCGGGGTTGGAGTCACCGTTATGGCCGTCACCGGCATACTTGAAGTGCTCGAAGGAGATGGTTGTCTTGGGCGAGGTGGCGTTGAGGTCGTCGCTGACGCCGGCCCGCAGGTAGAGCTCCGAGCGGCGGTTGTAGTCCATGCGGAGCTTGATGGTGCGGAGGGGGCGATAGTTCTTCCTGACCTTATAGACCTCGGGCTGCCAGAAGTTGCCGGGGAAGGTGCCGTCGGCGTTCGACACGGGGCCGGCGTAGGCATAGGGGCAGTAGATGAAGCCGTTGTTGGCCCAGTAGGCGCCCCATGAGTTGACAATGATCCAGGCGCCCTTTTCGTCGGCAGAGGCTTCGCCGTAGATGCCATTGCCGTTGAGGTCAAACTCGATGCGGTCGTCGTACCCCACGACGGTGAGGGCGTGGTCTACCTGTGTACCCCAGGCTCTGACGTACTTCTTGCCCACGGCGCCGGTCTCGGCATTGGCGGGCGTATTGGCAATGGTGGCGGTCTTGACGCTGCTGGCCACGCCTATGCCGACGATGCCGCCGCTGTGGAAGTCGGTGTCGCCGTTGTGGTTCCACAGCCAGTTCTTCAGGGCCTCGCGTCCTTCCTCAGTCTCCACGCTGAGGGGGAAGTTGCTGGGGTCGTACATGCGGTTGTGCATGGCCTCAAACCACTTGTCGTAGCCTGTCATCCAGCCGAAGTCGCTGTCGGTCTCGTTTTGGTTGCCGAAGAGCTGGGAGTAGGTCTGTCCGCCGTAGGTCTTGGCCGAGGGCACACCGATGTAGCTCACAAACTCGTTCTTGCCGGAGTTGCCGTTGGTCAAGAGCCAGACGAAGTGGGAGGGGTAGTAGTTGGCGGGGTCTTTGCCGTCGGTGCCTCTGAAGGAGTTCATCTCGTGAGAGAACATGTAGCAGATGCGTGAGGCTGAGCCGCACGACCCTCCGTCTTGCATGAAGACGGGTGGGAAGTAGGGTGTGTTGGCGTTGTTGTAGTGGTCGGGGCGTCCTGTGGTGTTGAGGGCTGGGTTGGCCGTGGCCTTGGCTGCCCGCTTGGACCGTTTGAGCAGGGAGAGGTCGGGGTTGACCCTGTCTGAGTAGTCGGGATACTTTGACCTGTCCACGGGTTGGGCTGTGAAGGCCAGCGGCACCAGTCCGAGGGCCAACAGCAGCCATTGTCTAAGTGGTTTCATAGTATATACGGAGATTGAATAGGTGTGTAGGCGGTTGGTGTCAGTGTGCAGTTTCGAAGGCCGTGAGTATGCGGGCTGCGGTGTCGGCCATGGTGGTGGCGTCGAGGCTGAGCTTGTCTTTGCGGAAGTCCATGTCGCCCTCGCTCTGCAGGGGCACGAGGTGGATGTGGGCGTGGTTGACTTCGAGGCCCAGGACGGCCATGCCGACCTTCTTGCAGGGGAAGGCTTGCCTGATGGCGGCGGCCACCTGCTTGGCGAAGACGGTCATGCGGGCTATCTCGTCGTCAGCGAGGTCGAAGAAGTAGTCCACCTCGCGCTTGGGCACTACGAGCGTGTGCCCCTGGGCCAGGGGGTTGATGTCGAGGAAGGCATAGAACTCGGCGTTCTCGGCGCACTTGTAGGAGGGAATGTCGCCGGCAATTATCTTTGAGAAGAGGGTCATGATTAGTGGGGATATGGTGAATATCTGTAAAGCGTTGCTCCATACGGCGGCGGGGCGCAGTCGGGGCTCGGGGCAAAGGTAAGCCAAAGGTCTGAGGTAGTAGACACTTAGGGGCGAAAATATTGGTCTGCCACTGCTGAAGCCTTGGCCGCTTGCAGCTGAAGCCTTACCACTTGCAGCTGAAGCCTTGGCCGCTTGCTGCTGAAGCCTTACCACTTGCAGCTGAAGCCTTGGCCGCTTGCAGCTGAAGCCTCGCCGCTTGCCGCGCAAGCCTCAGCTGCCCCGGCCAGCGTCTTGGCTCGCCCCCTCCGATGCCACGCCTGCTTGCCGCCGTGCCGCCGCCGCTCAGAGGTGGGCGGGCCTTTCTACGCAGTCACCCCGTAGCTTCTCCGGCTGTGCGGCCTGAGGGGCAGGGGGCTGCCGGCCGACGGAGTAACTACGGGGTGAGGTGTGGGCAAAGGGGAGTTGGGCGGGGAATGTCGGGTGTGTGGGGCGGTGTGGGGTGGTGAGGGGAGCGAGGCGCCTCACGTCTGAGGCAGGTGTACCTCTGCGGCCTGCGCCGCAGCCTGCCCTTGACTGCCTGCGTGCCTTACCCTACACTGATGCTCAATATCTCGAGCTGAACAACGCCCTGGGGGATTTTCACATCCACCACGTCGCCCACCTTGTGGCCGAGCAGGCCCTGAGCGATGGGGGTGGTAGAGGATATCTTGCCCTCGCGCAGGTTGGCCTCGCTCTCGCTGACGATGGTGTACTTCATCACCGCGCCGGCCTTCACGTTTTTAATTTCTACGGTAGAGAGTATCTGCACCACGTCGCTGCGGAGCTTGGTGGCGTCGATGATTTTGGCCTCGGCAATAGTGGCTTTGAGGTTGTTGATTTTCATCTCGAGCATGGCCTGTGCTTCCTTGGCCGCGTCGTACTCTGAGTTTTCTGACAGGTCGCCTTTGTCGCGTGCTTCGGCGATGGCAGCCGATGCGGCGGGGCGGTCAATGGTCTCCATCTTACGGAGCTGGGCTACCATTTTGTCGTAGCCTTCTTGGGTCATGTATGCCATAACTGGGTAGTAAATGCGTTTATGAGCCGGCTTCGCTCCCATGGGGCGGGCGGTGGTGCGTGAGGGGCAGGTCTTGCGCACAGACCGCGCAAACTCAGGGCGGCGGTGAGCCGTCCTGCGAGGTGGGGAGGGTAAGCAAGCGTAGCTGGGTTAATTGGTTCGTTAGCTTGGCGCTCCTGGGTGGCCGAAGGGGGTGAGGCGCTTGCTCCTGCAAGCAGGTACGTGGCCCTACGGCACATATAGTAGCATCATGGGCTGCTCCACGAGGTTAGCGGCGGGGATGCAGCGTGAGAGACTGAGGTGTCGGATAGTGTAAGTTCATAAAAAACTAAAAGAACTCCTGAGCGCGTGGCACGCTGGAATCCTTTCCGTTATTACCTCGGTATCTTCAAAATCGCTGCAAAGGTAGGCCTTCTTTTCTTACGTGCCAAAAAAATAGGCAAAAATCGTGCGCAGGGGGGCGGGCTGCCCTGACCGCCGCGCCACCGTGGCGGGGGCAAGCACCCGGCCCGTCTGTAGGGGCAAGGGGGATATGAAGAAAGGCCGGGGGATGGAGATGGCCGGGGGTATGAAGTGATGGCAGGGGATATGAAGTGATGGCCGGGGGTGTGAAGTGATGGGCAGAGGGGATGAGGCGGCAAAGGGCAAGGGGGCAAGAGGGCAAGGGAGATGACAGAAGGGGAAGGGGGGGGAAGGGGTAAGGGAGTAAAGGCAAAGGCAGGGGCGCATAAAGAAGGGGAGGGTATGTCTGAGTCACAGACACGCCCTCCCCCTCTCTGCCGAGGGGCATTGCCTTGCCGCCGTTAAGCAGGGGGTCTCCCTGCCGCCGCGGGGGCTTCTCCCTGCCGCCCTGGCGCGGTCCTACTTCACGGTGATCAGGAAGTAGTTCTTCTTGCCGCGCTGCACGAGCAGGTACTTGCCGTCGAGCAGGTCGTCGGCCGTCAGTTCGCGGTCGAAGGCGGTGAGTTTCTCCTTGTTGAGGCTGACGCCGCCGCCCTGGGTGAGCTTGCGCATCTCGCCCTTGGAGGCAAAGCAGCCAGTGGCTTCGGCCATGACGTCGACGGCCTTGCATCCCACCACTTGCTCGCGGCTCACCTCGAAGTGGGGCACGCCGTCAAACACGCTGAGCAGCGTTGCCTCGTCCAGTCGGAGCAGGCTCTCCTTGGTGGCCTTGCCGAAGAGTATCTGCGAAGCCTCGAGGGCCATCTCGTAGTCGGCGGCGCCGTGTACGAGGGTGGTCACCTCCCGGCCGAGGCGCTTCTGGAGCAGGCGGAGGCCCGGGTCGGCGCGGTGCTGGGCTATGAGGCTGTCTATCTCGTCGTGGCTGAGCGAGGTGAATATCTTGATGTAGCGCTCGGCCTCGTCGTCGCCCACGTTGAGCCAGAACTGGTAGAACTTATAGGGGGTGGTATAGCGGCGGTCGAGCCACACGTTGCCCTGCTCGGTCTTGCCGAACTTCTTGCCGTCGGCCTTGGTGATGAGGGGGCAGGTCAGGGCGAAGGCCTGTGCCTCGGCGCCCAGCTTGCGGCGTATGAGTTCGGTGCCGGTGGTGATGTTGCCCCACTGGTCGGAGCCTCCCATCTGCAGGCGGCAGTTCTTCGTCTCGTAGAGGTGGAGGAAGTCGTAGCCCTGGAGCAGCTGGTAGGTGAACTCCGTGAACGAGAGGCCGTCGCGTGCCTCGCCGTTGAGGCGTTTCTTGACGCTGTCCTTGGCCATCATGTAGTTGACGGTGATGTGCTTGCCTATCTCGCGGGCGAAGTCGAGGAAGCTGAAGTCCTTCATCCAGTCGTAGTTGTTGACGAGCTCGGCCGCATTGGGTGCGTCTGAGTCGAAGTCGAGGAAGCGTGCCAGCTGTGCCTTGATGCAGCTCACGTTGTGGCGCAGGGTCTCTTCGTTGAGCAGGTTGCGCTCGGCGCTCTTTCCCGAGGGGTCGCCTATCATGCCGGTGGCTCCGCCCACGAGGGCGAGGGGCTTATGGCCGGCCTGCTGGAAGTGGCGCAACATCATCACGCCGCAGAGGTGGCCTATATGGAGCGAGTCAGCGGTGGGGTCTATGCCCACGTAGGCGGTGGCCATGCCCTCGTTGAGCATTTCTTCCGTGCCGGGCATCATCTGGTGGAGCATGCCGCGCCATTTGAGTTCTTCTACAAAATTCATGACTGTCGTTTGTGTACGTTGTGTATATATGTGTCGGGCAGGGAGAGCGGCGCTGCGTCGGTGGCCCGCCGCCCTGTCGCCTGCAAATGTACATATTTTTAGGCTCACAGCCCCACCCTGCCCCTGATAACCCGCTGCGGGCACGAAAAAAGGCGACTGCCGAAGCAGTCGCCCATGGGTATTTCGTAAAACGATAGAGGCGGTTTAGAACATGTAGCCTACAGATACCATGAGGTTGGAGTTGTGGTTGCTGGCACCATCCACGTCATACACCTTGGTGATACCGTATTCGTAACCTACAGAAATCTGGAACTTGGCAGCTTCTACGCCGACCTTAACACCCCAACCGAAGTCGAACTTGTTAACGCCATCTTCGAAGAAGTCAACCTTGGCCTCTTCGCCATCAACCTCCAACTTAGACTTACCACAGATACCGTAAGCGAGGTAGGGACCGGTTTCACCGAATACGCTTACACCGTCGCTGATCTTGTAGCGATAACCGAAGTTGATGGGCACTTCGATGTAGCCGGGATTATTCGTAATTTCAACGTCACCCTCAGAATACTTGTTACCCTTCTGAGAGAAGATAACACCGGCGTTACCGTAGAGGTTTTCGCTCAGGTTGTACTCAGCCTTTGCGCCTACGTGGAAGCCGATGCGGCTGTCCATCTCCATGTCAGTGATGTTGGACACGTTCATACCGGCTACTACACCGAAACGAATGTCACCTTTCTCTTGTGCACTGGCGGTGAGACCGAGGCAAGCTACTGCTAAAGTAAGAAACAGCTTTTTCATAATGCTAAAAAAATTTGTGTGAAACTAATGGGCCACATGGCCCGTTGAATTGTTTTGACGGTGCAAAGATTGTGGTTATTTTTTAGCACACAAAATTTTAACAAAGAAACTTATAGTGTTTCGCGCAGTATTTAATGATTATTAATAATAGCAACGGTATTGTGTCGCTAATTATACGAAGTTTGTCGCAACTTGTTTACACTCTCATTATAGCAAGTGCTACACATAAAGCTATATTCGCCTGATTTAGAGATGGATAATTCGATTGTTTCTTTGCGGGCCGCTTTAAACGTCAAGGATGGCACAAAGCATCGCACAGCGTGCAGGCTCTCCGTGCGCAGAATGCACAAAATGCTACATGAAATACAGCAAACCATACATAGATGGCACGACCCTCTTCCTCCCACCCTCTTCGCGCCACCCGCCGTGTGCAGCCATTTTCCTGCAAAAAGATGAAAAGCCGGAGGCGTGCAGCCCTCCGTGCGCCCTTACGGAAAGTGAGGCATGGGCTGCGGGTGGCTCACGGGAAGCATTGCAGGTTTGACGGGATGTATTGCAGGTTTGACGGGATGTACATGCAGGAAAAACTAGATGTACATGTAGGTAAATCGGGATGTACATGTAGGCCGGAGCGGCTACTTGAACCGGGAACTGCGAAGAGGTGCGAGGCAATGCACAGAGGGCAACTTATACGTTTGAAAGTTGGGAAAATCGGGTGATTATCGCGCATGGTGCTTATAACTCGTTGGGTATGTGACACTTGCTATGCACGATAATTGTTCGGTATCGAACATAAAGCGTACATGGTGCGGCGCACAAAGGCAGGGTTGCACACCTTGGGGCAGCTGCAGCACGAGGCCATGCACGATAAAGCGCCCTCTATCGCGCATCATAATCAACTGGATACAAGATATTTACAAAGAGCATGCACGATAATCACCTATTTTCGCCCACTTTTGAACGTACATGCGCGCGCGAGGGGACGACGGGGAGATACGAGGCAGCGACTGCCGGCGGCAGGGTCACCGGCCAAGGCGGCGAGCGGGAGGAAGGGTGGGTAGCGCGGCGCAGCGCGGAGACGGCAGACTAAGGTCAGAAGGGCTGGCCACACTCTCTGAACCTCTCGCGCTTCTACCCCATATACCGCGTCGGGAGAGGAAACGGCAAAAGATTTTTCCGCCAACTGCACAGACGTCAGCAAGCAACCGGGTATCAGACAGTTGGAACATAAAAAGAAGGACTGGCGACGCTCTGCAAGCAAGACGAAAGCGAAGTAGAGCGGAAAGGCGGCAGGGCGGGATGTTACCTTTGCACCCTCTCACCTATTCAACCCATAGACCATGCACACTGCGTCACACACCCACATTGCTGCCCTCACTCCCCTCATTGCCTCGCTGCATGACACCTGGACGTCGCTCAGCGATGAAAGACGCCGGACAATCCTCGTACATGCACTCCGGCTGGTGACCAACCTCATGGAGGCCGGCCATGAAGCAGCCACACAGCCACACGAATCCACAACCAACGGCAAGGAGGCTGCGCCCGAACCTCTCCCCTACAATCCCCCTGTCAGAGAGACCGAGACAGATACAAAGCCGGCCTTCGAAGCGGACGACGCAACGGCCGGAACGACCACGGCGGGGCCGGCCTCTACACCCGCTGAGACACCCAAGGCAGAGGGCGAGAGAGAGAAGGCACGCAATGATAGTCTGCTCATACCCGGACGCATAGCGCGCTGTCTGGAAGAGAAATGGGACCTGCGGTACAACTCCATGACATGTAACCTCGAACGACGACCCAAGGGCTACGACGCCGAAACCTTCACCCCCGTGGACAAGAGAATGCACAACGCCATGGTGATCGACGTGCAAGAGCACATCCCGCTGTGCTACAAGAGCTGGGTGGACAGCTACCTCATGTCGGAGAAGGTGGAGATGTATCACCCTTTGCGCCACTACTTGGAGCATCTGCCGACCTGGGACGGCCACGACCACGTGGGCGACCTGGCACGGAGGGTGAGCGGCGAGGAGATGTGGCTAAAAGTGTTCAGAAGATGGATGCGGGGAATGGTCAAGGGATGGCTCGCACAGGGCACAGACGAGGAGGCTTACGCCAACCAGATGGCGCCCCTGCTCATCAGCGAAAGACAGGGACTGGGCAAGAGCACCTTCTGCCGAAACCTGCTGCCGGCGGAGCTACAGGACTACTACACCGACAAGTTTGACCTGACCGCCGACTCGGGAGCGGAACGCTGTCTCGCAAGTTGTGGACTAATCAATATGGACGAGTATGACAGATACTCGGAACGGCAGACGGGCACTCTGAAGAACCTAATGCAGCTGACGGAGGTAAAGGTGAAGCAGCCTTATGCCCACGGCGTAGTGCGCTGCCGAAGGGTGGCATCGCTCATCGGCACCTCAAACTACTCCGAACTGCTGACTGACCCCACCGGCTCGCGGCGCTTCTACTGTCAGGCCGTGACCGACGTAATAGACCGCTCGCCGCTACCCCACGCACAACTCTACGCGCAAGTGATGGCGGAGATAGCGGCGGGAGAGCCCACCTTCTTCAGCAAGGAAGAGGAGCAGGAGATAGAGCGACACAACCGGACCTTCTATCACACCACGCCTCTGGCCGAGGCCTTCATGCAGCGTTACGACGTAGCGTGCGGCGGCGGGCCGACAGTATGGATGGCTACGGGCAAAATCTATGAAGACCTGCGCAAGCACTTTCCGCACGCTCTGCAAGGGGTGAGCGTGCAGCAGATGGGGCGTGCGCTGAGAGCCCTCCACGTTCCGAAGCGGAGACGGCAGTTCAGCACGGAGTACGGGGTGCGGCGCAAGACCTGCTGAGCAGCAGCCACCCTAACGCCGGCAAAAGACTGCTACGGCCCTACGGCGACCGGAGCGGACGCTACGGGCCGGGGGCTCACGAAAAAGGCAGCACAGACAACGGCCGAGGGGTGAGTGGCTGTCTGTGCTGCCTTGTGAGAGGGAGCGCCTGCCGCGGCGTGCGGAGCGGCTATGCGTCGATATTGGCGTGGAGGGCGTTTTGCTCGATAAACTCGCGGCGCGGGCCTACGTCGTCGCCCATGAGCATGCTGAAGACGTAGTCGGCATCGGCTGCATTCTCGAGGGTGACTTGCTTGAGCAGTCGGGTCTCGGGGCACATGGTGGTCTCCCAGAGCTGGGCGGGCATCATTTCGCCGAGACCTTTGTAGCGCTGGGTCTTGATGCTGTCTTCTGAGCCGTCGCCGTACTTCTCCATGAAGATCTGACGGTCGCGGTCGGTGTAGCAGTACTCTTGTATCTTGCCTTTGGTGCACCGGTAGAGGGGTGGCATGGCGATGTAGAGGTAGCCGTCCTGTATGAGCTGGGGCATGTAGCGGTAGAAGAGGGTCATGACGAGGGTGGCGATGTGCTGGCCGTCAACGTCGGCATCGGCCATGATGATGACTTTGTGGTAGCGGAGCTTGTCGAGGTTGGCTTCCTTGCTGTCTTCTCCGAGGCCGAAGCGTATGCCGAGGGCTTGTATGATGTTGTTGACCTCGTCGCTCTCGAAGGCTTTGTGCCACATGGCTTTTTCGACGTTGAGTATCTTGCCTCGCAGGGGGAGGATGGCCTGGGTGGCTCGGCTGCGTCCCTGCTTGGCGGAGCCGCCTGCGGAGTCGCCTTCGACGAGGAAGAGCTCGCACCGGGCGGGATCCTTGCAGGAGCAGTCGGCGAGCTTGCCGGGCAGACCGCCTCCCGACATGGGGCTCTTGCGCTGTACGCTCTCGCGGGCCTTGCGGGCAGCCACTCGGGCGGTGGCTGCGAGGATGACCTTGTCTACGATGAGCTTGGCCTCCTTGGGGTGCTCTTCGAGGTAGTAGGTGAGGGCTTCGCCTACGGCTTGGTTGACGGCGCCGGCCACTTCGGAGTTGCCGAGCTTGGTCTTGGTCTGTCCTTCGAACTGTGGCTCGCTGACTTTGACGGAGATGACGGCTGTGAGGCCTTCGCGGAAGTCTTCGCCGGTGATTTCGACCTTGGCTTTCTCAAGCTGCTTGGCGGCTGTGTCCTCGGCATAGCGTTTGAGCACTCGGGTGATGGCTGAGCGGAAACCTATGACGTGGGTGCCGCCTTCGATGGTGTTGATGTTGTTGACGTAGGAGTGGAGGTTTTCGCTGTACGAGGTGTTGTACATGATGGCTACCTCGATGGGCACGTTGTTCTTCTCGGTCTTGATATAGACGACGTCGTCGAAGAGATGGGTGCGTGAGGAGTCGATGTAGCGTACGAACTCTCGCAGACCGAGGTCGGAGTGGAAGACGTCGGTGCGTGTGTTGCCTTCTTCGTCGGGACGCTCGTCGGTGAGGGTGATGGTGATGCCAGCGTTGAGGTAGGCGAGCTCACGCATGCGGTTGGCGAGAATGTCGTAGCGGTAGGTGGTGACGGCGAAGATGGAGTCGTCCGGCCAGAAGTGCTGGCGTGTGCCTCGGATGTCGGTGGTGCCTATTACTTCTACGGGTGTCTGTGGCTTGCCCTTGGCATACTCTTGGCGATAGACTTTGCCGTCGCGGAAGACCTCGGAGACCATGCGGGTGGACAGGGCGTTGACGCAGCTGACACCGACGCCGTGGAGACCGCCGGAGACCTTGTAGGAGCCTTTGTCGAACTTGCCGCCTGCATGAAGCACTGTCATGACGACTTCGAGGGCTGAGCGATGCTCTTTGGGGTGCATGTCGACGGGGATGCCGCGGCCATTGTCCTGTACGATGATGGAGTTGTCGGTGCAGATGGTCACTTCGATGTGGGTGCAGAAGCCGGCGAGGGCTTCGTCGATGGAGTTGTCGACGGTTTCGTAGACGAGGTGATGAAGTCCCTTCTCGCTGATGTCGCCGATGTACATAGCGGGGCGCTTGCGCACTGCCTCTAATCCTTCGAGCACCTGGATGTTGCTGGCGCTATATGAGGCGTTGGGGGTCTGTGTCTCTTCCATGTGTATGCTGGGAACGTATGTGAGATTGCTGGTTGGGATGGTGGCGGGCCTGGGCTGAGGCGGCCTCTAAAACCATGCAAAGGTATCAAAAATGCTTGGGATAAGCGACAGTTGTGTGAGGTTTTTCTCACCCTGCGGCCCGGTATTTCGCTCTCTCTGTGGCCGGAGGCGGCGGCGGGGCCGGCAGAGGATAAAAATAAACCGCCCGGCTTGGGAGCGGGGCGGCGGTATGACGTTGTGGCTTAGCGCGTTAAACGGTATGGGGCGGAGCGTCGGCAGCGTCGTTGCTGCGGAGGGTCTCGGCTATGCGACAGAGGGCTGTGTGGAGGCGCTTGTCGACGGTGGCGGTGGTGTAGGGCTCGTCGGCGAGCCAGATGAGGGCGAGATGGAGGGCAACGCCGTCGGGGAGGCTCCGGGTGAGGATGTGCTTGCGGAGGCGGTAGGCCTCGCGCAGCCGGCGCTTGACGAGGTTGCGGTCGACGGCATGGCGCAGGTGGCGCTTGGCCACGCTGAGCAGCACGGTGACCCGCGGCCCGCTTCCGCTATAAGCCATGGGGCGGTACACCACCCTGAGGGGGAAGAACGAGAGGCTCTTGCTGCCTGCGCCGAAGAGGGCTTCTATGTCGCGCTTGAGGCAGAGGTGTTCGGCTTTCTTAAACTCGTACATAGGCAGTAGCGGGGCGCTGTGGATGGGGAGGAGAAGACGGGGGCCGGACGACGCCGAGGGACTACGAATGGGCCATGATATACTGCTCGATGGCGGCAGGCATGGAGCGTGCCTCGGCGGTGGGGGCGGCAATGTCTACACGCAGGCCGGCTTCTTCGAGGGCCTTCTTGGTGGAAGGACCAAAGCAGGCGAGCTTCATGTCGCCCTGCTCGAAGTCGGGGAAGTTCTTCAGCAGCGACTCTACCCCGGCGGGGGTGAAGAGCACAAGCATGTCGCAGTCGAGCTGCAGGTCGTCGGGGAAGGCGTTGCTGACGGTGCGATACATGACACACTCGCGGTGATGGAGCTTCTTGGCGTCGAGGGTGCGGGCAACCTCGTCGCTGTGGACGTCGCTGAGCGGCACGAGATACTTCTCGGTCTTGTGCTTGGCCATGACCTCTACGAGATCTTCCCACTTGCCGGTCTTGCCGAAGAAGGCCTTGCGCTTGCGATAGACCACGTATTTCTGAATGTAGAGCGAGATGGCCTCGGTCAGCGCGTAGTAGCGCATGTCTTCGGGCAAGCTGACGCGCAGCTCCTTGCATAGGGTGAAAAAGAAGTCTACGGCGTGGCGTGAGTTGAAGACGATAGCCGTGTAGTCAAGGATCTTAATCTTCTGTTGACGGAACTCCAGGGAGCTGAGACCTTCTATCTTGATGAATGGGTGGAATACGAACTCGACATCGTGCTTAGCTTGTATCTCGAAGTAGGGAGACTTTTCGGAGGCAGGTTTCGGTTGTGAAACAAGAATCTTCTTAATCATGAACTACTCTTTTTGCTTTGAACGGAAGCGCCGTAACTGAAGGATGGAGGGTTGAGGTGTTAACGAATGGTCAGCAGATACCCCCCGGCCAGGCCGAGCATCTGACAGAGCAGGACCAGGGGCACCAATTCAAGGGTGCAAAAGTACAAAAAAAGGTGCAACGGGCCTGCCGGGCCTCCAAAGAAAATGCTCCACTGCTTGTAGAAGAGGAGGATTTTGTCAACTATCAGGGCGCAAACGGAGACCCACACAAAGCTGTCGAAACTCAGTTCCAGATAGACCACAAGCAGGGCAACGGGCAGCAGGAATACTCCCAGGGCCAGGATGCAGAGGAGGTAGGCTTCGGTGAAGCGGTTGCTGCGCGTGGCGTCGAAGAAGATGCTGTTGACAAAGCGGTAGAGCCCCAGCTTGAGCAGGTAGTAGAGGGTGAGCACGAGGGTGGCCGTGCCGAGCAGCAGGTAGGGCGACACCTCGGCAAAGAGCTGCGGGCGGGTCTGACTGACGTAGCGGAAGAGGAGGACGGCCACGACGAAGGCTGTCTGCACCACAAGGAAAAGGCGCCCTCGCAGGCGGGTCTCGGCACGCTCGGCAAAGAGGTTGTCACGCAGGCGCCGCTGGAAGAAGTTCTTGAAGCGGAGCTTGAGGAAGTGGCGCGAGCGCGACACCACGAGCACGACGAGGAAGAAGGCCAGCATGAGGCAGAGGGTGACGAAGTCGTCGTGCTTCAGGCTGTAGGGCACGGGTTGTCCCTCCATGCCGCGAAGGGGTGGGGGCTGTATCTCGGTGTGGGTGCCGCAGAGGCTGTCGATGTGGGCCGAGAGGGGATTGAGCTCGCCATGCAGCACGCCGTGGGTGAAGGGGTCGCTCACGAGACAGGCCGGCACGTCGGTCAGGGGCAGGCCGGCGGGCAGCGGCAGCAGGCTGTCGGGGGCTAACTGCGGCTGTGGAGCGGCGAGGCTGTCAGTGGGCATCACGGGGTTCATGGGTGGGCTGAATTCTTATGCGGGGGGAGTGGAGAGGCGGAGCACACGGCTGAGAAGCCTGTGGCGGGTAGCGGCGTCAGAGGGCGGCGAACTTGCGCACGGCGGTGTCCCAGAGGGGAGTGGTGAGGGCGAGCTGAAGCGCCTCGGCCGGCGTGGAGGCCACTTGCCAGATGGAGGCATGGGCTGCGCGCATGAAGCGGTCGTTGACGGCGCGGCCGAGCTGGGCCAGCAGGGCGGAGTAGTAGCCGTCGGTGTTGAGTATGACCACGGGCTTGAGGTAGAGGCCGAGCTGTTTCCAGGTGATGATTTCGAGCAGCTCTTCGAGTGTGCCCACGCCGCCGGGCAGGGCTATCACGGCATCGCTGAGGGCGGCCATGCGTTCCTTGCGGCTGTGCATGTCGGGGGTGACGATGAGGCGCGTCATGCCTTCGTGCTGCCAGTGTTCGTCTACCATGAATTGGGGGATGACGCCAATGGCTTCGCCGCCGGCCTCGAGGCAGGCTTCGGCGCAGGCGGCCATGAGCCCGGTGCGGCCGGCCCCGTTGACGAGGCGGTGGCCCTCGCGGGCCATGAGGCGGCCCAGCTCGCGGGCGGCTTCCACATACTGCGGCGCTGCCTGTCCGCTCGATGCGGCGTAGATGGTGATTGTCATGGGTGGGCTGTGTGAGGGGTTAGAGGCCGAAGGCTTGCTTGATGTCGGCCACACGGTCGAGCTTCTCCCAGGTGAAGAGCTCCACTTCTACCTGTCGGTCGGGGCAGCCTGGGGCCGTGAAGGTCTTGGTCACTCGCTCCGGCTGTCGGCCCACATGGCCGTATGCCGCGGTCTCTTCGTAGATGGGGTTACGCAGGCCGAGGCTCTGCTCGATGGCGGCCGGACGCAGGCAGAAGAGTTCCTGCACCTTGCGGGCTATCTCGCCGTCGCTGAGGGCTACGTGGCTGCGGCCGTAGGTGTTGACGCAGACGCTGATGGGCTCGGGGTAGCCTATGGCGTAGCTCAGCTGCACGAGCATCTCGTCGGCCACGCCGGCGGCCACCATGTTCTTGGCTATGTGGCGGGCGGCATAGGCGGCGCTACGGTCCACCTTCGAGGGGTCTTTGCCGGAGAAGGCTCCGCCGCCGTGGGCGCCGCGGCCTCCGTAGGTGTCTACGATGATCTTGCGGCCGGTCAGTCCTGTGTCGCCGTGGGGGCCGCCCACCACGAACTTGCCTGTGGGGTTGACGAAGTACTTGATGTCGCCTTCGTGGAACAGGGCCTTGATCTCGGGGGTCTTGACGCGCTCGGCGATGACGCGCGGAATGAGTATGTGCTCTACGTCGTGGCGTATGCGCTCCAGCATCAGGCGGTCGGCCTCGTCCTGGCTGCCGGCCTCCCCGGCGGTGATAAACTCGTCGTGCTGTGTGCTGACCACGATGGTGTCTATGCGCAGGGCGCGGTGGTGGTCGTCATACTCCACGGTCACCTGGCTCTTGGAGTCGGGGCGCAGGTAGGTCATCTGCTTGCCCTCGCGCCTGATCTCGGCAAGCACATAGACGATGTCGTGGGCAAGGCTGAGGGGAAGGGGCATGTAGTTGTCGGTCTCGTTGTTGGCATAACCGAACATCATGCCTTGGTCGCCGGCTCCCTGAGCAAGGGGGTCGGCTTCGTCGTGACGGTCGACGCCGCGGTTGATGTCGGGACTCTGTTCGTGGATGGCGCTGAGCACACCGCAGCTCTCGGCTTCAAACTTGTAGGCGGCCTTGGTATAACCTATGCGGGCTATGGTGCGGCGTACCACGTCTTGCAGGTCGATGTATGCCTCTGACTTGACCTCGCCGGCCACCACGACCTGGCCTGTGGTGACGAGGGTCTCGCAAGCCACCTTGGACCGGGGGTCGAAGGCAAGCAGGTTGTCGAGAACAGCATCTGAAATCTGGTCGGCCACCTTATCGGGATGGCCTTCTGAAACGGACTCGGAAGTAAATAGGTAAGACATGTGGATGAATGGTTAACGTGTGGATGGATGGTGATAAGGTGTTTACTCTACGGGAGGCACTCGCCGGGCAGCGGAGGGCACAAAAAAACCGCTTCCGCGTGTGGCGAAACCGGACAGGGGTAGTAAACAGCTAAGAGTCCGACGGGCTATCCGTCGTGTCAGCCTCGCCGCTGCCTTACGGGATGAAGGCTGGGCATGGGCTGAAGTTTTAGCATTGTTTTTGAGAGGTTGCAAGCAGCCAAATCTATCCTCTGCCATTGCCGCAGCCTATGCCGCGGTGGTCATTGCGGGTGCAAAGGTAGGAGTTAAGCGGGAGTAGTGCAAGCATTGAGCACCTTTTAACATAAGCACACGCTGACCCACGCTTAGTAGCTACACGCCCCTAAGGGTCGGACCACATGACAGGACTGCTGCGCGCCATCTCACAAGAATGTCCGTGGAGACTATTCAGGCGACAGCCACGCACCGCCCTCCGCAATAGGCTGTCTGTAGGGGCGGGCCGCGTAAGTGCCCCCTCACACTCCGCTACGAAAGTCTGCCCACACCGGTTGACGGGGCAGCAGCCTCGACCCGCTGCCTCGTCGGCATTGTCGGTGGCGGGGCATGAGGTTGGGCGATAATGCGGGCTGAGCTGCAAAGGACGCGCCGAACGCTAAACTGAGCTGAAGATGCACCCTCTTCTCAGGGGAAACATGGCAGGATTTCCCGTAATGCTTCCCCAAATTTCTACATGTACATCTAAGATTTCCTACATGTACATCCAGTATTTTCTACATGTACATCCAGTTATTTCTACATGTACATCCAGGTTTTCCTACATGTACATCCAGGTTTTCCTACATGTACATCCAGTTTTTTCTACATGTACATCTAAGATTTGCCACTCACTCGGGCAGAGATGAAATGGCACACCGAGGTGGGTCGAGGCGGCTCTCTATATACGTCAGAAAGTGGGGGAAATCCACTTGTTATCGCGCATGATACGTGTAACAGCTTCATCTACAATCTGTTGTAATGTACGATAGTTGGCCGCTATCGCGCATGCATCGTGCATGGCAGGAGGGAATGGTGGTGACCGTGATGGCGACCACAGCCATCGTGCTCCTGGGGAGGGCCGCCCGACAGGCAACGCCCGCCGTTATCGCGCATCAGAAGTTGTTGGTTTCAAGGCATGTACAATAGCCTTATTCATCGCGCGAATATTACATAGACGGACCATTTCACCTATCGCGCATCAGATTTCTCTGATTGTCAGATAGATACAAAGGCTTTGCTCCGCCATTAAATAGAACATGCGCGATGCGCGCACCTATCGCGCATCAGATTTCACTGATTGTCAGATAGATACAAAGACTTTGCTCCGCCATTAAATAGAACATGCGCGATGCGCGCACCTATCGCGCATCAGATTTCACTGATTGTCAGATAGATACAAAGACTTTGCTCCGCCAT
>CAMAMB010000010.1 GCA_945836755.1 uncultured Bacteroidales bacterium | reverse complement strand
ACCGAGTCGTAAATCGGATTGGCGATATGAATCATCATAGGGCAAATGAGTTAAAATTGGTTCAACCGTTACAAATATAAGGCAAAATTACTTGAATGTCAAGTTAATTTTCATAAAACGCATATTTTGGGCTGAAATCCCTGCCTTTATCACTTTTTCGTGATTTTTCTATGAGCCTGCCCTACCGGGGGCTGTAGCGCCGATTTGCGTTATTTTTGGCTGACGCAAGGATAAAGTCGGTGGAAACAACCATCCCGTTGTTTCCACCCGTTGATAAGATAACTCGTTGATACTGAATTAGTGAACGAATGCCACGTTGTCCACCCAGAGGGTCATGCCCACAGTGCCGGTGTAGGCGGTGCCGCAGCCGCTGGAGAGCATCACCATCACGTGGGTGGGTTTGGTGCCTGCGGCTGCCCATTTTTCTTCCACCACGGGCACCATTTTCCCTTTTTTATTGCGAGCGTAGTAGCTTTTTTCTTTGGAAATGAGTCCCATATAGGGTTTGTAGCCGGCATGCTTACGAATGTCGCCATACCAAATGGGAATGCGGTGCTTGTTCACCCAGCCCATTGTGGTCTTACCAAAGCGTTCGCGTCCGGTGCCCACTCGTTCGGCGTGGATATTGCCTTTGCTGTCTTCCCAGCGATGCTGTAGAATAACAAACACTTCTGCATTGTCGCGACCGGATAGCGTTTTTTTGCCACCGAATCCACTGGAATAGATGGGCGCACCTGCCGGTGCCACCAATCGATAGTCGAATTGCAAGAATTTGGGGGTTTTGGTGTAGGGAATGCCCATTTCCATTTTGCTATACGGATTTTTGGTGCTGCTCACCGGTTCGAGCATTTTCCCCAAGAAGATGGTGCCCGACACCAGCACATCCATATTCACGATGCCGGCAGCCTTCACGTGCTCCAGCAGGGTGGTGAGTTTGGCGCAGCGTCCGGCGCCGTGTTTGTCAGGGAAAACGGCGTTGCTGGTTTTCACCACGCCCATCACCTTGGCATACACATTGCTGGTGGCCCACTGCGAGCCGCCCATATTGCTATACGCCTTGGCACCATTGATGGTGGTGGAGGGTGCTATTTCATACACTTTTTTGGTGTTACCCCCTATCACGCCCGATTCTTTAATCACGCGTGTTACCCAATTTTCAAAATCGCCGAATTTGATTGGCTCGAGTTTTTCCGCTTTCATGCCGGTGGCAGCAATCGCCATTATGGCTATGATAAGTGCAATTTTTTTCATTTTCATTTTTGTGTTGATTGTTATCGTTATTCGTTAATAATAGTTGTGTCCAATCGCTTTAGATGGATTCGCCGTGTGCTGATTTTGAGAGCAAATAGTGCCCTATTTTGCAATACATACACTTGCGCGCTTCGCAATATTCGCGCTTGAGTTGCACCAGCGCTTGCGAGGTGAGTGCATCGGGGCACGGAATGCCGTAGGAGGTGAACTGCGCCACGATGGAATTGCTTTCCGGCTTCAGGTCTTCGAGCAGTCGGATGGCTTTGTCGGTGAGCGCGTAGCTATCGGTGAGCTCGCCGTAGGCATAGAGCAAAGGCGCCACGGTGTTGATAAGCACGATATCAATCGACCTTTGGCTCAATGCTGCCGCCGTGCGCTCGTGGGGCTTGCCGAAAGTGTAGTGCGTAGCCCAGTAGCCTGATAACTGCACGTCAAAGAGTGCTCTCATTTGCTTCTCATCTTCTGCATCAACGATGCGCCGCATCATCCTAAATCCGCCCTCCACAAATCGCGCCAGCATGGCAATGCGCCGATAGGGGAAATTTTGCGGACGGATGCGAAACAGTTTCCACGCTTGCGTTTCCATGGGCGAGAGTTGGAATTTGTTGCGCAAAAACGCATATTCGGTTGCCAACTGCTGTGCGTAAGGGTCGGCGTGCTGCACATTTCCTTCCAGCATACCCGCTTGGCCAAAAAGCAGCGCTTCAATCTGAAAAATGGAATCGCTATGCTTGCCCAGCAAGCGCAGGGGCGTTTTGCGCGCAAGCCGTTCAAATGCCTCATTATTGATGCCAAACCCTAAATTACGCGCCAGCGTCACGTAGCACACGTCTTCCCAACTGCCGTTGAAGCGCTCCAGCATCTCGTGGATGCGCTGCACCTTGCCGTGAAGGCGTTCAAAAGCCAGCGCACTCACCCACTCTACCATGGTGAGCTGTGGCACTTGCTTGATTTTTTCGGCACACGACACCTCGATGGTGCCATTCACCAGCGTGGCATAATCGGTGTAAAACTGTGGCGACACTTCGAGCACCAACTGCGGAATCAGTTCGCCGCCGGTGCGCCGCACCGGCGCATCATCTTTGCCCACCACATGCAATATCACGCTATCGTAGGCTTTATCCACATCGTGGTGATGCCGCTTCCAGTCGGAGGCTCGATAATGAATCTCCACATTACCCACCCACATGCGGCCATCAATTTCCACCTTGGCATTGAAGAAATCGGGTCCGGCATCGGTGTTGAGCAAACCGGGGTCAATCACCCGCACCTTCTTACCGGTGTTGGTGACCATATCCTCCGACCGCCACAGTCGGTGATTCCACACATATTGCATCAATTTTTCCATGCCGAAAACGCAGTTCATTGTGCCAAACCGGTGCAAAAGCAGCAGCTCACAATGTGCGAAGTTACGCATTTTTTACTAATGTGCACGACTTTAGGTTGGTTTTGACCATCATTTTTCACATTTTATCCAGTCGTCACCGACAAAACACCAAAAAAAAGGGCACAAAAAAAAGGAGCTACGCTATCGTAACTCCTATTTCGTGGTGCCACCAGGAATCGAACCGGGGACACAAGGATTTTCAGTCCTTTGCTCTACCAACTGAGCTATGGCACCATCGGAGTTGCGCGTGCAAAAGTAGTAATAATTTCTATATTGCCAATAGTGTGTGCTGCAATTTTTGCAGTTTGGGCGTGGAAGTTATATTTCTTCGCCCTGTAGGGTGGCGCTGGAGGCGTCTGTGATGCGCAGGGTGACGTACTGGCCGGGGCGGTGTCCGCGTCGGTCGAAGACGACGACTTTGTTCTGTTCCGTTCGTCCGAAGAGGCGGTCGGTGGACCGTTTGCTTATTCCCTCGATGAGCACTTCGTAGGTGCGTCCGATGCATTGTCGGTTGCTGTCGGCGCTGAGTTGGTTCTGGAGGTTGATGAGTTCTTCGAGGCGTCTGACTTTAGTAGCTTCGTCGACGTCGTCGGGCAGGTGGCGTGAGGCGTATGTACCGGGGCGCTCGCTGTACTTAAACATGAAGGCTGAGTCGTAGGCGCAGTCTTTCATGAGTTGGAGGGAGAGCCGGTGGTCTTCTTCTGTCTCGGAGCAGTAACCTGCGAAGATGTCGGTGGACAGTCCGCAGTCGGGTATGATGCGGCGTATGGCAGCCACTCGGTCGAGGTACCATTCGCGGGTGTACTTTCTGTTCATGAGCCGGAGTATGCGGTTGGAACCGCTCTGTACGGGCAGGTGTATGTGTCGGCATACGTTTGGCTCTTGGGCTATGACGTGCAGTGTCTCGTCGCTCATGTCTTTTGGGTGGGAGGTGGAGAAGCGTATGCGCATGCTTGGTTCGGCGCGGGCCACGCGTCTGAGCAGTTCGGGGAAGCCGATGTGTCGTTGTGGGTTGCTGTTGTCTGTCCAGTTGTAGGAGTTGACGTTTTGTCCCAAGAGGGTGACTTCTTTGTAGCCGCGTTGTGCGAGGTCGTGTACTTCGGTGAGGATGCTTTCGATGTCTCGTGAGCGTTCTCTGCCTCGTGTGTATGGCACGATGCAGTAGTGGCAGAAGTTGTTGCAGCCTCTCATGATGCTGACGAAGCCGGAGATGCGGCTGCCGCAGTATCTTTCGGGTACGATGTTGCGGTAGGTTTCGGTGGTGCTTAGTTGGGTGTCGATGGCCTTGTGTCCGAGTTCTGCCTGGGCTATGAGGTTGGGAAGGTTAAGATAGGTGTCGGGGCCGGCCACGAGGTCTACGCCGTGCTCGTTGAGCAGTTCCTCTTTCACGCGTTCGGCCATGCAGCCGAGCACACCTATGATGAAGTGTTGTCCCTTGCGTCGCAGGGCGTTGAGGTGCTGTAGGCGGTGATAGATTTTCTGTTCGGCGTTGTCGCGGACGGAGCAGGTGTTCAGGAAGATGGCGTCGGCCTCTGCGGCGTCGGTGACGGGTTCGTAGTCAGCCTGTCTCATGACGGAGGCCACTACTTCGCTGTCGGCTACGTTCATCTGGCAGCCGTAGGTTTCTATGTATAACTTTTTCATGATGGGTATGGTCACGATTCTGTTTCGTGTGATAGAGTTATGCCGGTGTGGAGGGGGCTTGCAGGGGCGTGGAGGGTTGGGTGTATGGTATCTAAGGAGGAGGAAATGGCGTGGAGGGTTGGGTGTGTGGTATCTAAGGAGGAGGAAATGGCGTGGAGGGTTGGGTGTGTGGTGTGTGAGTTTACCTTGCGAGCCATCCTTCGGGGTTGAGCCGTGCTGTCTCTTTGCGTAGCTGGAAGTGGAGGGTGCAGTTGCCGCTTGCGTCTGTGGCCACGTTGCCTATGGTCTGTCTTTGGCTGAGTTGCTGTCCTCGTGTGACGGTGATGGATGCGAGGTTGCAGTATACAGACATGTAGCTGCCGTGTCTGACGATGACGTTGTACATTCCGGCGTAGGGGAAGATGGCTGTGACTTCTCCTTTGTATACGCAGCGGGCCTGTGCGCCGGGGTGTCCGGTGATGTTGATGCCTTTGCTGTCGAGCTGCACGCCTTTGAGTCCTGAGACGTTGTAGGTGCCGAAGTGTGTAGTGATGGTGTAGGGTCCGGTGATGGGCATGGGCAGTCGTCCTCGTGCGGCTGCGAAGCTTGCGGTGAGGGCGTAGTCGGTGTTTTCGGCTATGCGCGGGTTGGGTGCGTGGTATTCTTCGTCTCGGCTGCTGGTGCGCGAGCGTGTGCGGTTTGTTTTAGAGGTTGCTGTCTTGGTTTTTGATTTTGAGGCTGTGGTTTTTCCGTTGTTTTTGGAGCGTGCTGCCTGTTGTTTGCGTCGTCGCTCGGCTTCTGCGGCCTCCCGTTGTTTTTTCTCGCGTGCCTTGCGGGCGGCCTCTTGCTGTTTGCGTCGTTTCTCGGCGGCTATGATTTCCTGCTGTATGAGCTGGTCGATGCGTGCGTTGAGCTGGTCGTATTTTTTGCGTTGCTTGGCGAGGGTCTTTTGTAGCTCCTTCTGTTTTTTGTTGAGCTCGTCGACCATGTCTTGCCGTTCCTTCTTCTGTCCTTCGAGTTTTTGGGTTTCGGCCTGCCCTTCGGCGTAGAGTCTGTCCTTCTCTTGCTTGACGCCGAGCAGCTCTTTGCGTTTGGCGTCCACCTCTTCTTCTTTTTTTCTAATGATGAGGCCTTGCTGTCGCTGGTATTTTGAGAAGTCTGAGACGTAGCGCAGGCGGCGGTACATCTGCCTGAAGTTGCGGGCTGATAGTATGAAGCGCCACTGTGAGAACTTTAAGCGGTTCTTGAACATGTAGTTGATGGCGGTGCGGTACTTTCGCTTGCAGTCTTCGAGGTCATGTTCGAGCAGGCTGAGCTGCTTTTCGAGGCCGCTGATGTCTGAGGCCAGCTCTGTGAGCTCTGCGTGTATGCCTTTGACGTATTTCTGCTGGTTGTCAATCTGCGACGAGATAACTCTGAGGTTGGCAAGCTGCGAGTTGACGTCTTTCTTGGTAGACCGGAGCATCTTCTCCTGGTCGGCGATTTGCGATTTGAGGGCGCTCTGCTGCTTTTGCAGGGAGCGTATCTGCTTGTTGGTCTGTGCGCCGGCCGGGGCGAGTGTGAGCCAGAGTATGCAGAGTATGTGGAGTAGGCGTTTCATGCAGGGTGGGTGGTGGTAGCGTGCGGCTTGGTGGTGTGAAGAGAAAGGAGCGCGGTGTGGAGGGAGAGTGATGCGGTGTGGAGGGAGAGTGATGCGGTGTGAAAGGAGAGGAGTGAGGTGTGAAGAGAGTGAGTGACGCGGTGTGGGCGGGGCCGGTCGGCGTCGGCGTGGGTGTGGGGTCAGAGGTTACCGATGCGTGCGAGCACTTCGTCGACGGGTCGCCGTGTGTACTTGGAGGAGAGCTTAGTCTGCGTTTCCCAGTCTGCGTTGGTGCCAAGTCGTGAGAGGCTGAGGTCGAGGCCCATGTCGTGTCCGGTGTCGGTGAGGCTCATTTTCATGGTGGTGGGGAAGGAGCGGCCGGCTACGGCGGTAAAGTTGGCGTAGGTCCAGCAGAAGCGGCCTCTGTCGGCGGCGTTGTGGGCGCTGACGGTGACGCGGTCTATGTAGTGGCGGTCGGTGGTGCGGAAGGCGTACTTCAGTCGCGGGGTGTCGGCCAGCGTCAAGGTGGCCGTTCCGTTGTGGCTGCTGAGGCTGAAGCGCTGTTCCTGTCCGGCCGGGGTGCGT
Organism: uncultured Bacteroidales bacterium; assembly: GCA_945836755.1. GTDB lineage: Bacteria > Bacteroidota > Bacteroidia > Bacteroidales > Bacteroidaceae > Alloprevotella. The sequence goes on along the minus strand of CAMAMB010000010.1, from coordinate 49,712 downwards.
TCGCCGGGTATGAAGAGTTCGTTCCAGAAGAGGGCCTGCAGTGAGTAGAAGTCGAGGGCTGCCTGCCTGAGAAATCCCACCTCGTTGTAGGCGGCGCGCACATACTCCTTGTGTATCCGGTCTACCACGAGCACGTCGTTGGGAGTAAATTCAAGTCGAAAGACCTCCATGCCCAGCAGGGGTGCGTTGAGGCTGAGCTGTATGACGGCGTCGCGTTTCATTTTGAGGGAGCCTCCGGCCGAGAGTTCCTTGCCTTTGAGGCTGACGGTGGCGCGCACTTTGGCGGTGAGGGCGTTCTGAGTGAGGCGTTGGCGCTCTATGGCTTTGGCCTCGCTGACGGCGAGGGCGGCGGTGTGGGTGGTCGAGGAACCGGTGGTGGAGGTGGTGGTGGCGTTGTGCCTGGCGGCCTTGTCGGTGGAGCGGCAGGCTGTCAGTATCATGGTGGCTGCCATCAGTAGCAGGAGGGTGAGGTTGTGCTTCATGAGTGGGAGGTTGAGCGGGTGTGAGGTGGGGAGTGTCAGGGCCGTCGTCGTGCCACCTTTGTGCGCAGTGTCCGTCGTTTGGCTTTATCGGTGGCGTGGGTGAGTGCTTTTTTCCAGAAGTCGAGTGCTTCGGCGCGCAGTCCGTTGTGGTAGTAGATGTCGCCAGCGTGGTCGTAGTAGGTCACGGGGTCGTCGGCAGCGTCCATTTTCTGTATGGCGAGGTCGATGTAGGTGCGTGCCTCGGTGTATTCTCTCTTGAGGTAGAGTATCCAGGCGTAGGTGTCGAGGTAAGAGGCCACGTTGGGCTCTGAGTCGACGGCTCGCCTTGAGAGTTTCTGTGCCTTGTCGAGGTCTTTGCCTGCGAGTGAGAGGTAGTAGGCATAGTTGTTGAGGCAGACGGCGTTGTCGGGGTTATGTTTGAGGGCTTCTTCGAAGGCTCCGAAGGCGTAGTCGTCGTGTCGTTCGTCGTGGTAGATATCGCCGAGCAGGGCGTAGAACTCAGAGAGTGTCTCCGGGTCTTCCCGGGGGTCTATGCGTGTGATGCCGTTTTCGAGCAGGCTGATGGCTTCGGCGTTTCGGTTCATGCGGAAGAGCTGGTAGCCCTCGTAGTAGTAGTATATGGTTTTGCGCGGGTAGTAGAGGCGTCCTTCCTTACAGAGTCTGAGTCCCTCGTTGTGGTCGTTGCGTTCGACGGCGTCGGCCAGCAGCAGGTTGAGGGCCACTTCGTTGTCGGGCTCCACGCTCAGCACCTGCCGGCAGGCCGAGCGGAGCGAGTCTTTGGGCAGGTGTCGCTCCATGTAGTATACACACTTCATGGTTCTGACCTCCGGTGCGCAGGCCTGCATGGCGGTGGCCCTGTTGAGCAGGTCGATGACGGGTGTGCTGTCGGCGTGTGTGGCCAGGTTGTCGGCTATGTAGCTTCTGAGGGCCTCGTTGCGTGCGCTGCCTTGCGTCTTGGGATTGAGCACGACGCGGTGTAGCAGGTCGAGGTAGAGCGAGTCTGCGTCGGCAGCCTTGTAGTAGGCTAAGAGGGAGAGCTGTGCGTAGCTGTTTTCTGGCTCTGCGGTGAGCACGTCGAGGTAGGTGCGCAGGGCTTGCTCGTGGTAGCCGTAGCGGTCGTAGAGGTCGCCGAGGAGCACGCGGAAGCGCAGGTCGAGGGGAAACTCTGCACAGAGTTCCTCGATGGTGCGGTAGGCGCGTTCGGTGTCCTTCATGGCGATGAAGGTGTGAAACTTCTCTATGCTGAGCTGCTCGCTGCGTCCTTCGATCTGTTCGATGCGCTCGATGCTGCGTATGACGCCTGCGTAGTCGCCGCTTTCGCGGTAGAGCCATACGAGGGTGCTGAGGTTTTCGGCGTTGGGCTCGGCCTCGGCTATGTCTTCGTAGAGGCGTATGGCCTCTCTGAACTGAGCGCTATTGGCTAAGAAGGCCGCCCATACCTCTTTGTAGTAGAGGTTGTCGGGCTCGAGCTCTGCGGCCCGTTGTAGCATGGCGTATCCCTGCGATTTAGAGAGGGTGTCGCTGTAGCTGGTGGCTCCGAGCTTGATGGTGCCCAGCTCGTAGAGGGCTTCCGAGGCGTCGGGGTGTATGTCGAGGGCTGCTTCGAGCAGCTCGTAGGCGGCGTCGAGGTGGTCTTGCTCCTTCTGTCTGAGGGCTTCGAGGAAGAGCTCGTTGAAGCGCCGTGTGCGCTGAAAGGGGTTGGGCTTTCTGAGCGTGGGCTCGTCCACCTGTATCTCTGCCTTTGTGACCCTTCGGCCCATGGCGGCTCGGCCTGCGCTGTGGCAGGCGGTCAGCAGGAGCAGGGCGGCGGCGAGGCTGAGTATGTGGCGGAGCAGGGTGAGCATGGGTGGAGCGAGGCAGAGGGTCAGGAGGGGCGGGTGTGGGCTTGCGGGTCAGAGGCGTCCCGAGTGGCCGAAGCCGCCTTCACCGCGGCTGGTGGCGTCGAGGCTTTCCACCTCGTCCCATTCGGCTTGTTCGTGGCGTGCAATGACCATCTGGGCGATGCGTTCGCCGTCGTTGATGGTGAAGGGCTCGGCCGAGAGGTTGACAAGCACCACTCCCACCTCGCCGCGATAGTCGGCGTCGATGGTGCCCGGGGCGTTGAGCACGGTGATGCCGTGTTTGAGGGCCAGTCCGGAGCGTGGGCGCACCTGTGCCTCGTAACCGCGGGGCAGGGCGATGCGCAGTCCGGTGGGTATGAGGCGTCGCTCCAGGGGGGCGAGGGTGACGGGCTCTTCGAGATTGGCGCGCAGGTCTACTCCGGCGCTGTAGGGGGTGGCGTAGGCCGGCAGTGGATGGCGTGAGGTGCTGACGAGGGGTATTTTCATAGTGGTGGTTGTTTGCTGAGCGCAAAAGTACCTCTTTTGCGGCAAACGGCGGTCGGTTTGGCCCGCATTCCTGCTCGTCGCGGCCCGCAGAGGCGTCGTGGGGGCGCCGCACAGCCGCTTGCGGAGGCTATGAGCGAGGTGGCGGAAGGGCCGTCGCCGTGGCGCAAAGGCTTCGCGCCGTGGAGTAGAAGCTCCGGGCCGTGTCGGCAAGGCGTCCGGCCGTGCTTGGAAGCCTCCGCGAGAGTAACATTGGGGCGGATGTCACCTTGCTTTCGGGCGGATGCAAGGTAGCATTCGGCCCAATGCCACCTGACATTGGGGCAGATTTTACTCGCGCGGAGGCTTCCGGAAACGGCGCGAAGCCTTGGCACAACGGTGCGAAGCCTCAGCGTGAGAGCGTGAAGCCTTTGTGTGAGGGCCCGGAGCTTCTTCTCCACGGCCCGGAGGCGGCGCGACGGTGGCCCGGAGCAGGGAAAGAATGCACGGAATGCCCCCTTTTTTGCCCTAAATCGGCGGCGCAGCCCCCAACAAAGCGGTGGGAGGCAGCGCGTTGTGGCCGAAAATGCCTACTTTTGTCGCTATGAAATGGACCAGCCTCATCTCCTCTAAGCGCTACGGCAAGGAGGACAGCCCCAAGCCCCGCGAAGAAAGCCGCACGGAGTTTCAGCGCGACTTCGACCGCCTCATCTTCTCTTCCGCCTTCCGGCGCCTGCAGAACAAGACCCAGGTGTTTCCGCTGCCCGGGAGCATCTTCGTGCACAACCGTCTGACCCACAGCCTCGAAGTGTCGAGCGTGGGCCGCTCGTTAGGCACAGACGTGGCGCGAGAGTTGCAGCGCCTGCATCCCGAGTTGGACGAGGCCCTGCTCAGCGCCATGGGCCCCATAGTGAGCGCCGCCTGTCTGGCCCACGACATGGGCAATCCGCCCTTCGGCCATAGCGGCGAGCGTGCCATACGCACCTTCTTCAGCGAGGGGACCGGCCGCCGCTTCGAGAGCCTCGTGAGTGGCGACGGCCGCCAGCTGAGCGAGGCCGAGTGGACCGACATGACCCGCTTCGACGGCAACGCCAACACCTTCCGCCTCTTGACCCACCACTTCCAGGGCCGACGCCAGGGCGGCTTCGTCATGACCTACTCCACACTGGCCTCCATCGTGAAATACCCCATGGGCAGCGACCACGCCCTGCGCCGCCCCAAATTCGGCTACTTCGAGGGCGAGCGCGGCGCCTATCTCACCATAGCCGCCGAGCTGGGCATCAAGTGTCTGGAGCAGGCTGAGGGCCACTCGCCGCGCTACGCCCGCCACCCGCTGGTCTACCTCGTGGAGGCCGCCGACGACATCTGCTACGAGATCATGGACATAGAAGACGCCCATAAGCTGCGCCTGCTCTCGACCGCCGAGACTACCGAGCTGCTGCTGGGCTTCTTCGCCCCCGAAGAGCAGCAGAGCCTGGCCGACGCCTACGGCAGCGACACCGACCCCGACGACCGCATTGTTTACTACCGCTCGTGTGTGATTAACGCCTTGGAGCGGGCCTGCGTGCGCCTCTTCGTCGACCACGAGCAGCAGATACTCGACGGCACGTTCACCGGCTCGCTCATAGACCACCTGCCGCCCCTGCTCCACAGCGCCTACCACCGCTGCGAAGAGGTGGCCGCCGCCCGCATCTACCGCTGCAAGGAGGTGACGAACGTCGACCTCGCCGGTTACCGCATCATCTACACCCTGCTCGAGCTCATGACCGACGCCGTGACCCACCCCGACAAGGCCTACTCGCAGCTGCTCCTGGCACAGGTGCCCCCACAATATGAAGTAAGGGCCGAACGCATGGGCCACAGGCTCATGGCTGTGCTCGACTTCCTCTCGGGCATGACCGACATCTATGCCCTCGACCTCTACCGCAAAATCAACGGCCACTCCCTGCCCTCCGTCTGAGCCGGCAGCGCGGCCACTCCCAGCCTTCTACCTCTCACATTATGGGAAAGAATATCACCATCCGCTGCGCCAACACCGGGCGCTCGCACCGTGTACCCATGGGCTACACGTTAGAGGAAGTGTACGAACTGCTCGACTTGCAGATGCCTTATGGCCCTACCAGCGCCAAGGTCAACCACAAGGTAGAGGGCCTGCACTTCATGCTCTTCATGGACAAAGACATCGAGTTTCTCGACATCACCTCCTCGTCGGGCCTGCGCACCTACACGCGCTCCCTCTTCTTCGTGCTCTACAAAGCCGTGCGCGACCTCTACCCCTCGGCAAGCCTCCGCATAGACACACCGGTGTCTAACGGCTACTACTGCCAGCTGCTCGTAGAGGGCGGAGTGACGCCCGCCATGGTAGAGGCCCTGAAAGAGAGAATGGGACAGATAGTGGCGGCCGACCTCCCCTTCCACCGCATCACCTGCCCTACGGAACAGGCCATCGAGCGCTTCCGCAGCGACGGCCTGCACAGTAAGGTGAAGCTGCTCGAAAGCCTCGGCTCGCTCTACACCACCTACTACACCCTCGACGATACGGCCGACTACTTCTACGGCTCGCTCCTGATACGCACCTCGCAGCTCACCCTCTTCGACCTCGTGCCCTACGGCGACGGCCTGCTGCTGCGCATACCCGACCCCAAGCACCCCGACAGGCTGCGCCCCATGGTGGATCAGCCGAAGATGTTTGGCGTGTTTCGCGAGCAGCACAACCACAACCGCATACTCACCATCAGCACCGTGGGCGACCTGAACAGCGCCTGCGACAAGGGACACACCAACGAGCTCATCAATGTGAGCGAAGCCCTGCAAGAGAAGCGCATAGCCGCCATAGCCGACCGCATAGCCGAGAAGCCGGAGGTGAAGGTCGTGCTCATAGCCGGGCCTTCGTCGAGCGGTAAGACCACCTTCGCCAAGCGCCTCAGCGTGCAGCTCGCCGCCTGCGGCATCAGGCCCGTGCCCATCTCGACCGACGACTACTTTGTCAACCGCACCGAGACACCGCGCGACGAAAACGGCGAGTACGACTTCGAACATATCGACGCCATGCACATACCCCTGCTCACCGAGCAGCTCAACGCCCTCATAGCCGGCGAAGAAGTGCAACCCCCACGCTACGACTTCGGAACAGGAATGCGGGTGGCCAGCGGGCGCCGGCTGAAGCTCGCCCCCAACGACGTGCTCATTCTCGAGGGCATACACGCCCTCAACCCCGTGCTCACAGAGGGAGTGGACGACGCCCACAAATTTAAAATCTATGCCTCGGCCCTCACCACCCTCCTGCTCGACGACCACAACTACATACCGACCACCGACAACCGCCTGCTGCGCCGCATCGTGCGCGACTACAAATATCGCGGACGCTCTGCCCGCGAGACCATCGCCCAGTGGCCCAGCGTCAGACGCGGCGAAGAGCGCTGGATATTCCCCTTCCAGGAAAATGCCGACGTCATGGTCAACACGGCCCTGCTCTTCGAGCTCGCCGCCCTGCGCGAACAGGCCCTGCCCCTGCTGGAAGAAGTGCCGGAGAACGCCCCCGAGTACTCGGAAGCCTACCGCCTGCGCAAGTTCCTCAGCTACGTCAAGCCCATCTCTACACGCGGCCTCCCGCCCACCTCGCTGCTGCGCGAGTTTCTCGGGGGCAGCTCGTTCAAGTACTGAGCCCCGCCACCTCCACACACAAGGCCCGCCACAGCGACAACTGCGGCGGGTCTTGCACGTAGAGAGGCGGGGCAGCCGAAAGGGTCAGCCCTCAACCGTGATGCCACCGGCGCGCGGCTTCAGAGCCTGGCGCAGATAGCGGGCCGTATGACCCTCGCCCTTGGCAGCCACCTCCTCGGGTGTGCCGCAGGCCACGAGCCGGCCTCCCGCACGTCCGCCCTCCGGACCAAGGTCGATGAGATGGTCGGCCGCACGGATGACCTCCATGTTGTGCTCGATGATGACGATGGAATGGCCGCGGTCAATCAGCGCCTGGAAGGCGCGGAGCAGGCAACCGATGTCGTGGAAGTGGAGCCCCGTGGTGGGCTCGTCGAAAATGAAGAGAGTGGGCTGCGCACGCTCTACGCTGAGGTAGTAAGCCAGCTTGACGCGCTGGTTCTCGCCGCCCGAGAGGGTGGAAGCCGACTGGCCGAGCTTGATATAGCCCAAGCCCACGTCGCGGAGGGGCTTGAGGCGGGCCACGATGCGCGGCTGCGAGTGGGCGGTGAAGAACTCGATGGCGCGGTTGATGGTCATGTCGAGGAGGTCGTCGACGTTCATGCCTTCATACCTCACCTCGAGCACTTCCTTCTTGAAGCGATGGCCGCCGCAGGCCTCACACTCGAGCACGAGGTCGGCCATGAATTGCATGGCCACCTTCACTGTGCCTTCACCCTTGCACTCCTCGCAGCGGCCGCCGTCGGTGTTGAAGGAGAAGAAGGCCGGCGTCATGTCCATCTGCCGCGCCAAGGGCTGGTCGGCCAGGAGTTTGCGTATCTCGTCCCACGCCTTGACGTAAGTCACGGGGTTGGAGCGCGAGCTGCGCCCGATGGGGTTTTGGTCGATGAAGTCGACGGCGCAGACGGCCTCTGTGTCGCCCTCCATGGCTATGAACTCGCCCGGCCGCTCGCAAGCCTCGTCCTTGAGGCGCTTGAGGCCCCGGTAGAGTATGTCGCGCACGAGGGTCGACTTTCCGGAGCCGCTGACACCGGTGACGACGGTCATGACGTTGAGGGGGAAGTCGACGTCGATGCCTTTGAGATTGTTGGCCCTTGCGCCGCGCACCCTGATGTAGCGGTTCCAGCAGCGCCGCGACGGCGGCAGGGGTATCTGTTCGAGGCCGCAGAGATAGTTGAGTGTATGTGAGGCGTAGCGCGACTGCCCTTGAGGGAGTGGTGGCAGGTGGGCCGTGTCGACTTCGCCCTGGTAGACCACTTCTCCGCCCAAGCGCCCGGCCTCGGGCCCCATGTCAATGAGGTAGTCGGCCGCACGCATGATTTCCTCGTCGTGTTCGACGACCACCACCGTATTGCCAAGGTCGCGCAGGGCCTTGAGCACGCCGATGAGGCGCTGCGTGTCGCGGGGATGGAGCCCTATGCTGGGCTCGTCGAGAATGTAGAGCGAGCCCACCAGCGAGGAGCCGAGCGACGTGGCCAGGTTGATGCGCTGGCTCTCGCCGCCCGAGAGAGAGTTGGAGAGGCGGTCGAGACAGAGGTAGCCGAGGCCCACCTCGTCGAGAAAGCGGAGGCGCGAGGTGATTTCGCGGAGCAGTCGCTTGGCCACTGCGGCGTCATGGTCGCTGAGCCGCAGCTCGTCGAAGAAGCGCCGCAGTTCGCTCACAGGCAGCCGCACGAGGTCGGTGATGGAGCGCCCTCCCACCTTGATGTATTCCGCTTCGGGTCGCAGCCTGCTGCCGTGGCAGTCGGGGCAGACGGTGCGGCCGCGGTAGCGGGCCAGCATGACGCGATACTGTATCTTATACTGGTTGCGCTCGAGCATTCGGAAGAAGGCGTCGATGCTTACCTGTTCCTCCTCGGGGCGTGCGCGTTCTTCGGCGTCGCCGTGCCAGAGCATGTCCTTCTCTCGGCGTGTCAGCTCGTAGTAGGGGGCGAAGATGTTGAAATCTTTGTGGGCGACGCGGCGCAGGAATTCCTCGCGCCAGAGCCCCATCTTCTCGCCCCGCCAGCATATGACGGCTCCGTCGTAGACGCTCTTGCTCGTGTCGGGCACCACGAGCTGCTCGTCGATGCCCATCACGCGGCCGAAGCCCTCGCAGCGGGGGCAGGCGCCGATGGGGTTGTTGAAGGAGAAGAGGTGTTCGTCGGGCTCGGCAAAGGTCATGCCGTCTTCCTCGAAGCGTGTGCTGAAACTGTGGAGTATCTTGGCCGGGTAGAAGCGCAGGAGACATTCGCCGTCGCCCTCGTAAAGCGCCGTCTCGATGGAGTCGGCCAGGCGTGCGAGGGTGTCCTTGTCGTCGTCGACGCTGAGGCGGTCGATGAGCAGGTAGGTGGAGGCCGCCTCGGGCAGGCTGTCGAGCACGTCTTCTATGCGCACCATCTCGCCGTCTACATCTAAGCGTGTGAGGCCCTGGCTGAGGTCTACCTCCAACTGCTGGCGCAGGCTGCGGCCCTGCCTGACGCGCATGGGGGCCAGCACGGTGAAGCGCGTGCCACGGCTGTAGCTCAGGGCGCACGCCGTGATGTCGGCCACGCTATGGCGCCTCACTTCGCGGCCCGATATGGGCGAGAAGGTGTGGCCTATGCGGGCGAAGAGCAGCCGTAGATACTCGTAAATCTCGGTGCTCGTGCCCACCGTCGAGCGAGGGTTGCGGCTCACCACCTTCTGCTCGATGGCGATGGCGGGAGGCAGGCCCTTGATGGTGTCAACCTCGGGCTTGTGCATGCGACCGAGAAACTGGCGGGCGTAAGCCGAGAGGCTCTCCACGTAACGGCGCTGGCCTTCGGCGTAGAGGGTGTCGAAGGCCAGCGAACTCTTGCCGGAGCCGGAGAGGCCGGTGATGACGACAAAGCGGTTGCGGGGAATGGTCACGCTGACGTTTTTCAGGTTGTTGACCTTGGCGCCGGTGACTTCTATGGCGTTGTTCATGATGGCGGAGGGCGTGAGGGTGGTTGGGTGAAGGCTTGGGCCGTTGTCGGGGCGGTGTGGGCGGCCGTTGTCGGGGCGTGTGGCTTCAGCGGTCCTGCTCGTTGGCTTCCCATTCTTGCCAGCGGCGCATGGCTTCCTGCCAGTCGGCCTCGGGGGCAGGGGGTGCAGCCTCGGCTTGGAGCTTGGCGTCGCGGGCTTTGTCGCGTGCCCGTTTTTCTTTCATGGCTGCGATGGTGGCGTCGTCGAGTATGGTGATGGCGCCGCGCTGTATAGCCGCCTGGAGTTCTGCTTCGCCGAAGGCCTGGCCCTGGACGTTGAAGTCGGAGATGTTAAACTCGTACTTCACGCGCAGGTCGTGGCGCACCAGCTTTTGCTGATAGCGGTTGCCGGCCACCTTCAGGCGCAGCAGCCGGGCTATCTGCTTGATTTCGTCGGCGGAGAATTTGTTTCTTCCCATGGTGGCGTCGTTTATGAGGCGTTGGCCGCCATCTTGGTCTTGTAGGCCAGGGCGTACATCTTGATTTGCTTGATCATGGCGAGCAGTCCGTTGGCCCGTGTGGGCGACAGCTGTTCTTCGAGGCCTATCCGCCTGATGAAGTAGAGGTCGGCAGAGAGTATCTCGTCGGGGGTGCGGTTGTCCATGACGCGCACCACGAGGGCCACGAGGCCTTTGACGAAGAGGGCGTCGCTTTCGGCGCGGAAGTGCAGGCGGCCGCTTTCTTCGGTGCACACTATCCACACCCGGCTCTGGCAGCCGTCTATGAGGTTCTGCTCCACCTTGTCGGCGGCGGGCAGCGGGGCGGCTTCCTGGCCCATGTCGATGAGCAGCTGGTAGCGGTCCATGGGGTCGTCGAGGGCGCTGAAGTCGTCTATAATCTCGTCTTGAATGTCGTTGATGGTCATGCTGTGGGGTGTATGTATATATGGTGTTGTGCCGGTGGGTTTATTCCTCTTCGGCAATCATCTGGAGGAGGGCTTGCCCCACTCCCTGAAGGGTGGCGGTAGAGATGTGTTCGGGGGTGTCGTATGTGGTGTGCCAGGTAGCGCCAAAGGTTCTTTCGCCCTCGAGGTAAGGAATGACGTCGATGGTCGGGATGCCTGCTATCTCGTTGAGGGGCACGTGGTCGTCCTGTGCCCATCCTCCGTCCTGCGCCACGAAGAGGTGGCCGGCGCCTGTGCGTGCGGCGCAGTCCCAGAGGCGTGCCATCACGTCGCGGGCATAGCGCAGCGAGACGCCTTCGTAGCAGAAGCGGGCATCTTCGCCGCCCACCATGTCGAGCAGTATGCCGTAGCGGGCCTTATAGCCCTCGCGATGGGGATGGGTGGCCCAGTAGCGCGACCCCATACACCAGTCGGTGCCGTCGGCGGGCGCTTCGTCGTCGCGCCAGTAGGGAGCGCCGTAGTCCTCGCTGTCGAAGCAGATAAAGTCGATGCCCACCTTGGGCTGTAGGGCCGGGAGCAAGCGGGCTATTTCAATCATGACGCCCACGCCGCTGGCCCCGTCGTTGGCTGCCATGACGGGCTGGCGGTGGAGGGTGGAGTCGGGGTCGGCGTCGGCCCAGGGACGGCTCTCCCAGTGGGTGCAGATGAGGATGCGGTCGGCCAGGTCGGGGCGATACGAGGCGATGATGTTGCGTGAGGCCAGGATGTTGCCGTCCCAGGCGCGGAGGTCGGCCTTCTGCTCGCAGACGTCGAGGCCCAGGGCTTTGAAGCGCGCCACGATATAGTCGGCGCAGCGGCGGTGGGCTTCGCTGTTGGGCACACGGGCCCCGAAGTCACACTGTGCCTTGATGGTGGCCAGGGCCGAGTCGGCGCAGAAGGCCACCTCGGTCAGGGCTGTCGTGTCGGTGTCGGTGTCGGTGGCCGAAGCCTTGCCCTGTCCCTTGCAGGCGGCGAGCAGGGTGGCGGCGAGCAGGGCGAGGGAGAGGAGGAGGGGGAAGGTTTTATTCATAAGGTGTGTGATGGGCGTGGGGTGGTGGGTGGCTGTCGCTTAAAGCCTTGCGGCGTCCTGGCAGTGCTGCATGACGCGCATGAAGTTGCCGCCCCATATCTTTGCCAAGTCGTCGTCGGTGAGGCCCTCGGCTTGCAGGCGTTCGGTCAGGCATCGCAGGTCGGCTGCCGAGGCAAGGCCGCTCACTCCGCCGTCGCCGTCGAAGTCGGAGCCTATGCCTACGTGGTCGATGCCTGCCACGCTGATGGCATGGAGCAGGTGGGCCGTGGCGTCGTCGATAGTGGCCTCGCGGCCTTCGTTGTCGCTTACGAGGAAGCCGTGGTAGAACGTCATCTGTGCCACGCCGCCGGCTTGGGCGAGGGCGCGCAGCTGGTCGTCGGTCAGGTTGCGCGGGTGGTCGCAGAGGGCGCGGCAGCAGGAGTGGGAGCATACGATGGGGGTCGCGGAGGCTTCGAGGGCGTCGTAGAAGGAGCTCGGGGCTGCGTGGCTGAGGTCGACCATGAGGCCCACGCGGTTCATCTCGCCCACCACCTGCCGGCCGAAGGCGGAGAGCCCGCCGTGGGTGGTCTGCGAGTGGCGCGCCGAGTCGCAGATGTCGTTGTCGCCGTTGTGGCAGAGCGTCATGTAGACGACGCCGTGGCGGCGGTGCTGTTCGAGCAGGCTGAGGTCGCGGCCTATGGCGTAGCCGTTTTCGATGCCGCGCATCACGGAGCGCAGGCCTGCCTGCTTGTGGCGGCGTATGTCGGCCGGCGAGGCTGCCAGAGCTATGCCGGGGGCGGCGGCCACGCGCTGCTCTATCTCGGAGAGCAGCGAGGCGGTGGTCTGCCGTACGCGGGTGTAGGCGGCTTCGTCGCAGGGTCCCTGGGGCAGGTAGGCCACCATGATCACAGCGTCCAGGAGCCCTTCGCGCATCTTGACGAAGTCCACCAGAGCCACGTCGCTGCGCCGTGTGAGGTCGAGCTCGGGGCTGAACACCATGGGGGTGTCGCAATGGCTGTCTAAGCTCACGTGGGCCTCGTGGAAGCGGCGGGCGCTGCCGTAGCGGCGGGCGGCGTCGACCAGGGCGCTGAAGAGGGGCTGCATCGTCGTGTCGCCTGCCGTGCAGAAGCATTCGGGGTGCCACTGTACGCCCACTTCCCACTTGTGCGCGGTGCTCTCTATGGCCTCTATCGTGCCGTCGGGGGCGGTGGCAGTCACGCGGAAGAGGGGGCCTGCTTCTCCCACAGCCTGATGGTGGAAGGAGTTGACGGCGAGGCGTGGGCCGAAGAGGCTTTCGAGCAGCGAGCCCTTGGCTGTCGCAACGCTGTGGGTGGCCACGTGGCGCGGCGCGTCCTGGCTGTGTTTGAGCAGGGCGGCTTCGGGGCGAGCTGTGGCCATGTCCTGGTCCACGTGGCCTCCGAGGGCGGCGGCCATCACCTGTATGCCGCGGCAGATGCCCAGCATGGGGAGGCTGCGGCGGTGGGCCAGACGTGCCAGCAGCAGCTCTGTGGCGTCGCGTTCGGGGCAGATGGAGTGGAGCGCCGGCGAGGGCTCTTCGTCCACATAGAGCGGATTGACGTCGGCGCCGCCCGAGAGCAGGAGGCCGTCTATGCGGTCGAGCAGGTCGTGCAGCCGGCCGTCGGGCCGGTCCGTAGGGGGTATGACGAGGGCCACGCCGCCGGCGGCCTCTATGGCGCGGAAGTATCCGGGCAGCAGCTGGAGACGGTCGTCGGCGTAGTTGCCCGTGATGCCGATGAGGGGACGGCGCGGGCCCGGGTGTGTCAAGTCTCGGTCGGCCTCTTCGGCCATGCGCGTGAGGGTATGAGCGGAGGGACTATACATATATATAGGTATGGGGCTGTGTGGGTGTGGGGAGGCGCGGGGTGGTCGGCGGCTGCGGGCGAGGCTCAGTCTTTGTGGCCCGGCCCTTTCGGAAACCAGCCTTTGCGCACCCGCTCACGCTGCTCGAATATCTCGAGTATGCTCCATAGGCAGGTGACGCCCGTCACTGCCAGCAACGCGCTCGCCAGCGTGGGCTCCACAAACAGGGCACCGACCAGGAGGCCGATGCCCGTAAGCAGAAATATCCACCATGGGCGCACGCCGAAATAGTACTCTGTCTTGATGACAATGGGGTGGAACAACCCGATGATGCAGAATGTGGCAATGCCTATGAGTAACCCTTCGAAGTGCATGGGGCAGGTTTATTTGTCGAGTATGTCGGTGCAGACGGGCACGGCACGCGTGATGCTCTGTTCGAGCGAGATGAGCGTCTCGGTCGAGATGACGCCGGCAATGCCCTGGATATGGTGGTTGAGCAGGTCCATGAGGTGCTCGTTGTCGCGGCAGTAGAGCTTGATGAGCATGGTGTAGGCACCGGTGGTGAAGTGGCATTCGACCACTTCGGGTATGGCGGCCAGCTGCTCGGCCACGTCTTTGTACATGGAGCCGCGCTCCAGCTTGATGCCCACGTATGTACAGGTGCTGTAACCTATGCTCTTGGGACAGATGGTGTAGCCTGAGCCGGTGATGACGCCGGCCTCGATGAGGCGTTGTACGCGCTGGTGGATGGCGGCACGCGACACGCCGCAGACGGCGGCCACGTCTTTGAAGGGGATGCGGGCGTTGACGGAGATGATTTTAAGTATCTTCAGGTCAAGCAAATCTACCTTTTCCATGGATGTGTGTGTTGTCAGGTATAAGATGTATGGTTCAACGGGCCCGGACGTGGCGCTGACGGCCTGCCGCAAGGGAGCGGGCAGGGGGCGCGACGCCGGCAACGGGCAAAAGTAAGCCTTTTCTGATAAAATGCTTCGTTTTGCCCGAAAAATTTGGCTTTCTTCCGATTTTCTTTAACTCTTTGACGGGTGCGAGAGTGTATAAATGGCAAAGTGTTAGCTGCGCAGCGCATCCCGCCCCCTCCGTGCCACCATGCCCTCACCCCTTCATGCCGCGGCTGAGACCCATGCGCTGTTCATCGGCACCCATTGACACCATGCCTCGGACGTTGCGCTGCCCGTGTCCCCATGCCGCGCCGCCCGTCTTCAGTGGTTCGTCGCCCGCGTCAAGGTGTCTCTTCGACCTACATGTACATCCCGTTTTTCCTACATGTACATCCCGTTTTTCCTACATGTACATCTAGTTTTTTCTACATGTACATGCCGTTCGACCTACATGTACATGGAGGCAGCGGGGAGTGTGTATGCAGAAAAAAACTCCAGGCCTCGCGGCGGGGCCGGCGTGGCTTGGAGCGGTGTGTCTGAGGGTTGGGCCGTGAGTGGGCATGGCGGGCCGCGTGAGTCTGAGGTTGGGCCGCTGCGTCGTCAGGGTGTGGCCGGTGCACTTATCGGTCGTGGTCGGCGCGCAGGCTGTCGTTCCAGCTGCTGAAGGGGCATGCACGGAGCGATGAGTTGTAGTATTTGCGGTCGCCGGTCACTTCTCGTCCGATGAAGGGGGGTCGTGCGAAGGCTTCTGTGGGTGAGGCGAGCTCTACTTCGGCCACTACGAGGCCCTCGTTGAGGCCGAGGAATTCGTCGACTTCGAAGGTGTGTCCCTCGAAGGGTATGAGCCATCGTCTTTTCTCTACGATGCCCGGCTCGCAGAGGTGGAGGAGTGAGAGGCCCTCGTCGCGGGTGATTTCTTTCTCAAACTCGTAGCGTGTGAGGCCGCCGTCGCGCGACGGGCCTTTGATGGTGAGATACGCTTGACGGTCGCGCAGTCTGACGCGTACGGTGCGTCCTTGTCCGCTACAGATGTAGCCTTGCACGATGTGGGTGTAGGAGGCTGCGAGTTCTTTGTAGGGGCCGTTGACAAGGAATTTGCGTTCGATCTCGAGGGCCATGTTTACGACAGGAGGTAGTAGCCCAGCAGGGAGAGTATCATGAGGAGGATGAGGGCTATGAAGATGCCGTTGACCACACGTCGTGCCTGACGTGCTTCGCGTGCTTTGCGTGCTTCACGCTTTGCGTTTTTTACTTTGTTCATGGTGGTGGTATGATTGAAGGTTAATGTGATTGCGGGGTGTGGGTGTGGTTTAGTCTTGCTGGCTTGTCTCGCTGAATTCCATGAGGTAGGCTTTGATGAAGCCGTCGAGCTTTCCGTCCATGACGCCTCCCACGTCGCTGGTCTGGTATCCGGTGCGGTGGTCTTTGACCCGTCGGTCGTCGAAGACGTAGGAGCGTATCTGGCTGCCCCATTCTATCTTTTTCTTTCCGGCTTCGATTTTCGCCTGTGCTGCCTTACGCTTTTGTAGGGCGCGGTCGTAGAGTTGCGAGCGTAGGAGTCGCATGGCGTTTTCGCGGTTTTCGAGCTGCTTGCGGCTCTCTGTGTTTTCGATGAGTATTTCCTCTTCTTCTCCGGTGTCGGGGTCTTTGTACAGGTAGCGTAGTCGTACTCCGGTCTCTACTTTGTTGACATTCTGTCCGCCTGCTCCTCCGGAGCGGAAGAGGTCCCATGAGATGCGTGAGGGGTCGACGTAGACTTCGATGGAGTCGTCGACGAGCGGTGTGACGAAGACGGAGGCGAAGGAGGTCATTCGCTTGCCTTGTGCGTTGAAGGGTGAGACGCGCACGAGGCGGTGTACTCCGTTTTCGCTTTTGAGGTATCCGTAGGCGTCGTCGCCTTCTATTTCCATGGTGACGGTCTTGATGCCGGCCTCGTCGCCCTCTTGGAGGTAAGAGATGGTGCATTTATGTCCGTGCTGCTCAGCGTAGCGTATGTACATGCGCATGAGCATGGAGGCCCAGTCTTGGCTTTCGGTGCCGCCGGCTCCGGAGTTGATTTTCAGCACGCAGTCCATGCTGTCTTCTTCCTGGCGGAGCATGTTTCGCATTTCGAGTTCCTCGATGGCTTCGACGGCTTGGGTGTAGGCGTTGTCGACTTCTTCTTCGGTGACCATCTGTTCTTTGTAGAAGTCGAAGGCGAGCGAGAGTTCGTCGGTGAGTAGCTTGACTTGCTTGTAGCCTTCTATCCATTTCTCCAAGGCTTTCACTTTCTTCATCTGCTCTTCTGCGCGCTTGGCGTCGTCCCAGAAGTCGGGCGCCTGGGTGCGCAGCTGCTCTTCTTCGAGGGCGATGGTCTTGGTGTCGATGTCGAGGTAGCGGTGGAGGGCTTCGACGCGGGTGAGGGTGTCTTTGAGTTGTTCGGCTGTGATCACGGGAGGATGTATGGTGGTGGTGGATAGAAGGGTTGTGGATGGGGCTGTGTGCTATGTGTGTGCTTGTGGCATGTCTGCCTCGGCTTCTGCGTATAGTCGCTCGATGGTGTCGGCGTAGTGGTCGTAGACTACTCTGCGTCTGACTTTGAGCGTGTTGGTGAGTTCTTCGTTCTCCATGGTGAAGGGCTCGGGTAGGAGTACGAAGCGCTTGATCTTTTCGTAGTGGGCGAGCTCTTGCTGAAGGGTGTCGATGCGCTCGGTGAAGAATGCCATGACGGTGGGGTGGGAGCAGAGTGCCCGGCGGTCGGTCACGTTGAGGCCGCGGTCGGCTGCGAATTTCTCGAGCAGGTGGTAGCTGGGGACGATGAGGGCGCTGACAAACTTGCGGTCGTCGGCCACGATGACAACTTGGTCGAAGTATTTGTCGAGGACGAGCTTAGACTCTATCATCTGTGGGGCGATGTATTTGCCGTTGCTTGTCTTGAAGAGGTCCTTGATGCGCTCTCTGAGGAAGAGCTCCCCGTTTTTCATGTAGCCGGCGTCGCCTGTGTGGAACCAGCCTTCGGCGTCGATGGCTTCCTTTGTGGCTGAGTCTTTCTTGTAGTAGCCTTTGGTGATGGTCTTTCCGCGTAGGAGTATCTCGTCGTTGGCGCCGATTTTAATCTCTAAGCCTGGTACGATACGGCCTACGGAACCGAGGGTGACGGGCTGCGTCATGCTGTCGCACGAGACGGTGGCGAGGCTCTCGGTCAGCCCGTAGCCGCAGACCATGTTGAGGCCGGCTGCATGGACGAAGCGCTCGACTTCGGGCGATACGGCTGCTCCGGCGGTGGGGAAGAAGTTGGCGCGCTCGAGACCCAGTGTCTTGCGGAGTATGCGGATGATGGTTTTGTCGTACATCTGATACTGTAGCTGCAGGTAGAGCGGGGCGGGCTTGCGCTGCGACTTGTATTTAGTCCAGTAACGGCTGCCTACCTCTAATGCCTCGCGTATGAGCTTGCGCTCCATGAAGCTGCCGTGCTCCATCTTGTCGAGCACAGCCTGGTAGACTTTCTCCCAGAAGCGGGGGACGGACGACATGCAGGTGGGGTGGACTTCCTGGAGGGAGCGCTGGACGTCGGTGGGCCGCAGGTTGATGCACTGGCGTGCTCCCTCGCTCAGACCGAGGTAGCACCAGCCGCGCTCGAAGATGTGGGTGTAGGGCAGAAAGTTGAGGAAGACGTCGTCGTCAGAGAGTGGAAGGACGGCGTCGTTGGCTTTCAGGGCTTCGTGATACTGCTCGTAGGTCAGCATGACGCCTTTGCTTTGTCCGGTGGTGCCGCTGGTGTAGAGTATGTTGCAGAGGTCGTCGAAGTTGGCATCTTGCTGGCGGCGCTTGAACTCTTCTTCCAACTCCTGGAGGCCATCTCCTTCTCCCATGGCGAGGAACTCGCTGAGGTAGATGCTGAAGTGGTCGTTAGGGTGTCTACGTACAGAGGGGTCGAAGATGATGATGCGCTCGAGCGACTTGCATACGGACACCACACTGAAGGCCGTGTCGTATTGTGACTGCTCGCCCACGAAGAGGAAGCGTATGGCGGCGTCGTTCATCATGTAGGCCACCTGGGCTGCGCTGCTTGTGGCGTAGAAGGGGATGGTGACCACGCGGATGCCATAGGCGCCGAAGTCGACGAAGTGGCTCTCCGGCTTGTTTTGGGAGAAGACAGCGATGTTCTCCTGCACCTTGGCGCCCATGCGGAGCAGGGCGATGGACGCTTTGTGTACTTGGCGGGCAAAGGTGTTCCAGGAGATGTCAATCCACTGCCCCTTGTCGTAGTCGCGGTAGCTGAGGGCGGCACGTTCGCCGTACTTCTTGGCCTGCCGCGCAATGAGTTGGGAGAGGTGACAAAGTGTTTGCATGACTTGTGGGATAGGGGAGCTATAGCCTCTATGGGAGCAAAGTTATTTATTTTTTATTAAACGGCTGTGGGCGCATAGGTTTTTGTTATTTTTGTGGGGTCGCGGGATGGGCGAAAGCCTTCTGCGGCCGTCTTTATACCCTCTCATCATGTGGACAACCCTTACCGACGAGGCACTGCGCCTCCTGAGCGAACTGATACGCCGCCCCTCCGTGAGTCGCGAGGAGGGAGCCGTGGCCGACTACCTTGAAGCCTATCTGCGGGAGCAGGGGGCTGCACCGCGACGCCTTGGCCACAACGTGTGGTGCGAGCAGGAGGCCACGCCCTCCGACGCGCGGCCCGTGTTGCTGCTCAACGCCCATATCGACACCGTGCGGCCCGTGAGCGGATGGCAGCGCAATCCCTTCGAGCCGGTGTCGGAGGACGGCCGCCTCTACGGCTTAGGCAGCAACGACTGTGGCGGCGGCCTCGTGTGTCTCTTGCTCACGTTTCTCTCTCTACGTCGGGAGCGGCTGCCCTACAGGCTCGTCTTCCTGGCCTCGGCCGAGGAGGAAGTGTCGGGCAGGGGGGGCATAGAGGCTGTATTGCCCGAGTTGCCGGAAGTGGCTGTGGCCATCGTGGGAGAGCCCACGGCCATGCAGCCTGCCATTGCCGAGAAGGGGCTCATGGTGCTCGACTGCGTGGCCCGCGGCAAGGCCGGTCATGCTGCCCGCGACGAGGGCGTCAATGCCATCTACCGGGCGCTCGACGACGTGGCGTGGTTTCGCAGCTACGTCTTCCCCAAGGTGTCGCCCCTGCTTGGTCCTGTCAAGATGTCGGTGACACAAATTGAGGCAGGCACCCAGCACAACGTCGTGCCGGATGCCTGTAAGTTTGTGGTGGATGTGCGTTCCAACGAGTGTTACACCAACGCCGAGCTGCTGGCCGCCATCGAGGGGCAGGTGGGCAGCGAGGTGCGGGCCCGTTCCACGCGTCTCTCCTCGTCTCGCATTGACGAGCACCACCCTTTGGTGCAGCGTGCGGTGGCTCTTGGTGGTCGTGCCTTCGGTTCTCCTACGCTCAGTGACCAGGCGCTGATGCCCTTCCCCTCTTTCAAGTACGGCCCGGGCCATTCGTCCCGTTCGCACACGGCTGACGAGTATATCGAGCGGGCGGAGCTGAGTGATGCCCTTGCCAAGTATCATGCCGTCATTACGGGCCGTGGTGTGGACGAGGGTTGAGGGGGTTGCGGCCTTGCCCGGAGCTCAGTAGCGGTTGAGCACGGCGAGCAGGCGGTCGTTTTCGGCGGGTGTGCCGATGGTGATGCGCAGGCAGCCGTGGCAGAGGGGGACGCGGTTGCGGTTGCGGGCGATGATGCCGTGGTCTACCAGGAAGTTGTAGACGCTGTCGGCGTCGTCCACCTCTACGAGAAAGAAATTGGCGTCGGAGGGCCATACCTTCCTGACGCATGCCAGTTGTGGCAGCAGCGTGGCCAGTCTGCTTCGCTCGCTGCACACTTCGGCCACATGTGCATCGTGCGGCTCTACGCTTAGGCGCCGGATTACCTCGGCCTGCGTGGGGCCGTTGACGTTATACGGATACTTGATGTGGGCCATGGCGGCGGCCACTTCGGGATGGGCGAAGGCGAGCCCCAGCCGCAAGCCGGCCATGCCCCATGCCTTCGAGAGGGTCTGGAGCACGATGAGGCGGGGATGGCGCTCCATGAGGGGGAGCATCGACCCCTTTGCCGAGAAGTCTACATAGGCTTCGTCCACGATGAGCATGCCTTCGAAGCTGTCGGCCAGCTTTTCCAGGTCGGCTCGGCTGAAGGCGTTTCCGGTGGGGTTGTTGGGCGAACATACCCACATGAGTTTAGTGTGTGCGTCGGCTGCTTCGAGCAGGCCCTCGACGGGCAGGCGGAAGTCTTCGCCCAGGGCCACCTCGCGCACTTCCACGTTGTTGACAGCGGCCGATACGGTATACATGCCATAGCTCGGCGAGATGGCCACGACGTTGTCGGTCGCCGGTTCGCAGAAGAGGCGGAAGCAGAGGTCTATGGCCTCGTCTGAGCCGTTGCCAATGAAGATGCGGTCGGTCTCTACGCCTTTGAGCCGTCCGATGGCTTGCTTGAGGGCTTTCTGGTGTGGGTCGGGGTAGCGGTTGACGCCGTTGTCGTAGGGGCTTTCGTTAGCGTCGAGCCATACGCTGATGTCGCCGCCTTTGTAGTCGTCGCGTGCGGTGGAGTAGGGGGCTATGGAGCGTATGTGTGGGCGGAAGGGAAAGTTCATCGTGAGGTTTTGCGGGGAGGGATGAATGGTTGTGGGCGCGTTGTGGCTGTGTGGCGTGGTAGTGTGGCTGTGTGGTCAGTCTTGTGGCTGTATGCGGAGCTTCACGGCGTTGGCGTGTGCTTGCAGTCCCTCGGCTTCGGCCATGGCCACGATGGTGGGTGCGAGGCTTCTGAGGCCTTCGGGTGTGAGTTCCTGGTAGGTGATTTTGCGGTAGTAGCTGTCGAGGTTGACTCCGCTGTACGAGCGTGCCCATGCTCCTGTGGGCAGGGTGTGGTTGGTGCCGGAGGCGTAGTCGCCGGCCGATTCGGGTGAGTAGTAGCCTACGAACACGCTGCCTGCCGCCGTCACCTGTGTGGCCAGCTCCCATGGCTGTGTGGTCTGTATGATGAGGTGCTCGGGCGCATAAGCATTGCTGAAGTCCATCATCTCCTGTCTCGAGGCGAGCACGATGATGCGGCTGTGGCTGAGCGACTGTCTGACGAGGTCGGCGCGGTGGAGCAGGGCTGTCTGGCGGTTTATCTCCTGCTCTACGCGCTGTGCGAAGTCTTCGCTGAGGCATACGAGCATGGCTTGCGAGTCTGGCCCGTGTTCTGCCTGGCTGAGCATGTCAGCTGCCACGAAGGCGGGCGAGGCTGTGTCGTCGGCCACGACGAGCACTTCGCTTGGCCCGGCGGGCATGTCTATGGCCACTCGGCGGCTGAGCTGTTGCTTGGCGTGGGTCACGTATCTGTTGCCCGGTCCGAATATTTTGTCCACGCGGCTGACGCTTTCAGTGCCGTAGGCCATGGCTGCCACGGCCTGTGCGCCGCCTATGCGGTAGATGTGGTCCACTTCGCAGACTTCGGCGGCGTAGAGTATCTCGGGCGCTATGCGTCCGTCGGGCCCTTGGGGTGTACACATCACCACTTCGGGGCAGCCGGCTATCTTGGCGGGCAGGGCCAGCATGAGCACGGTGGAGAAGAGCGGGGCCCTTCCGCCGGGTATGTAGAGGCCTACGCGCTGTATGGGCAGGGCGTGCTGGCAGCAGCGCACTCCGGGCTGCGTCTCCATGTCGACGGTGTGGGGTCGCTGTTCGCGGTGGAAGCGGATGATGTTGTGGCGGGCCACTTCGATGGCAGCTTTCACCTCGTCGCTGACGTGGCGGGCTGCGTCTTGCCGTTCGTCGGCCCCCACTTCGATTTGGTCGATGTGGGTGTGGTCGAAGGCTTCGGCGTAGTGGCGCAGGGCTGCGTCGCCGTTGCGTCTTACGGTGTCTATGATGTCGCTCACGCTGCGGTTTATGGCGGCGTCGTCGGGTATGTTGCGTTCAGTGAGGGCGGGCCACTCGGCCTTTGCGGGGTATAGATGGATCATGGGCAGTATGCGGGGATTGACAAGAAAGGCCGCAGCGTGACGGGTGAGGCGCTGCAGCCGTGGGGTTGACGGCTCGGGTGAGGGGCCTTATACTATCATGTTTTCGAGGTTGAGCACGAGGATGCCTTCAGCGCCGAGCGCCTTGAGCTGCTCTATTTTCTCCCAGAGCACGTCCTCGCCGAGCACGGTGTGCAAGGAGCACCAGTCGGGGTCGGCTAAGGGGAGGATGGTGGGCGACCGCATGCCGGGAATGAGCTTGACGGCGGCATCGACCTGCTGTCGGGGCAGGTTCATGAGCACATACTTGTAGCCGCGGCTGCTTGTGATGGAGGTGAAGCGGAACTTCAGTTTCTCCACTTCTTCGAGCTTCGACGAGGAGAGGCCGGGGGTGGCCACGAGGACGGCCTCGCTGTGGAACACCTGCTCCACCTCTTTGAGGCCGTTCTGTATGAGTGTGCCGCCGGAGGAGACGATGTCAAAGATGGCATCGGCCAGGCCCACGGCGGGCGCTATCTCTACCGAGCCGGCTATCTCGTAGATGTCGGCGTCGATGCCTTGTTCGTAGAAGAAGCGGCTCAGTATGTTGGGGTATGAGGTGGCCACGCACTTGCCGCGAAACCACTCTAAGCCGGTGTAGTCTACGGCCTTGGGCACAGCGAGCGAGATGCGGCAGTGGCCGAAGCCGAGGCGCATGACCTCATGCAGCTTCATCTCGCGCTCGGCCACTTCGTTGAGGCCCACGATGCCCGCGTCGGCCACGCCTATGTGTACGGCCTGGGGTATGTCGTCGTCGCGCAGGTAGAGCACTTCTATGGGGAAACCGCTGGCCTTGGCCACGAGTTTGCGCTTGGCGGGGGCCACTTCTATGCCGGCGTCGTTGAGCAGGCTCATGGTGTCTTCGTTGAGCCGCCCTTTGGCTTGTATGGCTATTCGGAGCATGGGGAGGAAAGTTTAGAAGGGGGAGTGAAGGGGTGGGCCTGCTCTACAGGCTGACAGCTAAATGGCGCGCGGCTGCGTCGGTGTGCTCGCGTGAAGCGCCGTTTGCTGATAATTTGATTGCAAATGACGGCATTTTTCTTCACTCGTGCAAACCTGCGCAGCCAAATGTAGGTCTGTGGGTCTGTTTTTGCTTCGCCGGGTGGCCTGCGGCCTTGTTGCGAGGGGCGTCAGGGGCGTTTGCCCAGCTTGATATTGCCTCCGCTGTTGATGTCGACGTCGGTGGAGGCGGCGTGGTAGTCTCGGGCCCTGATGCTGGCTCCGCTGCTGGCTTCGAGGCTGGCTCTGCCTGTCGAGCTGCCGCTGAGGTGGATCACGCCGCCGCTGTTGGCGTCGGCTTTGAGGCTGTGGGTGCCGATGGCGTCGAGGGTGGCCACGGCTCCGCTGTTGGCTTCTATGTCGAGGTGGTGTGCTTCGATGCCTTTGCCCTTGACCACGGCGCCGGAGTTGCTCTCTATCTCAAACTTGCCTTTTACGCTGAGGGTGACGTCCCATTGGGCCACGGCGCCGCTGCTGGCCTCGAGGCTGAAGTCGCCGTCGGTCTGCAGCCCCTTGTCGAAGCGGAGCGTGGAGCCCGAGTTGAGGTCGATGGCGTGGGGTACGCGGCCTGTGATGAGCACATTGATGCGTTCGCGCTTGCGCAGCCGTTGACCTTCCTTGGTGAGGGTGATGGTGAGGTTGTTGCTTTTTTGCGTTACAGCCACATGGGGCAGCAGGGCCTCGGGTGCGCTGACGATGACCACGGGTGTCTGGTCGACGGGGGTGTAAGTGACGCTGAGGCCACAACTAATTTCGATGTCGTATGGGCGGTTTATCCTGGTGCAGTTGACCACCTTGGTGGGCTGTCCCTTCTTGAGGGCGTCGCTGGCAGCGGTCTGTGCAGTCTGCGTAGTGCGTGTGCTGAGGGCGAGGGCCGTGCCTGTGCCTACGGCGAGGAGCAGCAGGGCGATGAGCGTATGTCTGTGACGGAGTTTCATAGGGCTGCGTGGGGGGTAAGGGTGTGACAATGTGGGGCGGCGTCGCGCCGGTCAGCCGGGGTGCGGCTGTGGGCGGGGCGTGCGCTGCGGCAAAGGTAAATAAATCGTAGGTTTTCGCCTCTGCCGTGGTGGCTGATTTTGTGCAGCCGGCTTCACTTTGTGTCTCGGCGTGTGTCTGAGGCCCGTGGCGGCGGGGCGTACGGAGGCGCACACTGTGGCCGCCGTACGCAGATGTGCATGAACGAAAACCTACATGTACATGTAGTTCGAACGGGATGTACATGTAGAAAAAACTAGATGTACATGTAGTTCGAACGGGATGTACATGCCGTGGGGCGTGCGTGGCTGAGGGGCTGCTCCGGGCAGGCGTGTGGCTACTCTTCGTCGCTCGCGAGCTGCGGCGGCAGGGAGGCTGAGGTGGTCATGCCCTTGGTGCGCCACGTCTCGAGCCGTGCCACGATGTTGCCGCGCCCGGTGTGCAGCTGTTTTTCTGCCTCGTCGTAGGTCTTTTGCAGCTGTGTGAGGCCGTTGCCTATCTTCACAAAGTTTTGGGCGAAGGTGGCAAACTTGCGGTAGAGCTTCTCGGCCTCCTCGTAAATCTCGTGCACCGACTGCTGCTGCCTTTCGCTCTGCCAGAGGTGGTAGGCCAGCTGCAGGGCCATGAGCAGGTTGGTGGGGTTGACTATGATGACGTGGCGTCGGTAGGCTTCTGTGGTGAGGGTAGGGTCGGCACAGACGGCTGCCATGTAGGGGGCTTCGCCGGGCACGAACATGAGCACGTAGCCAATGTGTCCGTCGACGAGGGCGGCGTAGTTCTTTGCGGCGAGCTCCTTGACGTGCTGGCTGAGGCTGCGCACGTGCTCCTTGAGCAAGCGGGCGCGTTGGTCTTCGTCGGTGGCGGCCACGTAGTCGGTATAGGCTGTGAGCGATGCCTTGGCGTCGACCACGAGGTTGCGCCCTTCGGGCAGGTGGACGATGACGTCGGGTATGGCTGCGCCGCCCTGACGGTTGTCGATGTGGCGTTGCAGGCTGTAGTCCCTGCCTTCGGTGAGTCCGGAGGCGGCGAGCAGGTTGTCGAGCACGGCTTCGCCCCAGTTGCCTTGCAGCTTGTTGTTTCCCTTGAGAGCCTTGGCGAGGTTTTCGGCTTCGAGGCCGAGGCTCTCGGTGCGCTCTGCGAGGCGGGCCATGTGTAGGCGGAAGTCGCTGTGCGAGGTGACAAACTGCGTGCGGAAGGCTTCGATGTCCTTCTCCAAGGGGCTGAGCAGGGCCTCGAGGCTGTGCAGGTGTTCGCGCCTCAGTCCTTCGCCCTGGCTGCGCAGGGCTTCGGCCGAGATGGAACGGAACTCCTGTCGGAGCTGTTCGGCCTGCTGCTTCTGTAACTGCTGCAGGCGCTGAAGGGCTTCGTCGTGGGCCCGGCGCTCGGCGTCGAGGCGGGCCTCGGCACGTACGGCCGCGTCGTGGGCCTGTAGCTGTGAGGCCTGGGCGGCCTTGCGCGTGACGGCTACACCGAGCGCGTAACCGGCGGCCAGCATGGCGGCCGCGACGAGAAGGGAGAGAAGGAGACTCATGGGCGGGTTACATTATATGATATATAGGCATGGACCGACCACCATGAGGTCAGCCTATCAGCGAGAGCAGGAAGGCAATGGCGGGAATGGTGGCCACACTCAGCAGGGTGCTGATGAAGAGGCCCTGCGTCATGACACGCTCATCGCCCCCGTATTGCAGACAAAACATGATGCCGTTCGTGGCCACGGGCATGGCACTCAGCACGACGGCCACATTGCGCACGAAGGGGTCGGCACCGCAGAGCCACAACAGGCCGCAGACCGCCATGGGCAGCACAAGCAGGCGCAGCGTGACGACAACGTAGACGAAGCGGTTGCCCAGCATGTCGCGCACAGGGATATGGCTCAGGCTCGAACCTATGATGAGCAGCGCACAGGGGATGGTGAGGTCGCCCAAAAGGTGAAACCACTCACCCAGAGCGCGAGGCGGCTGCCAGCCCGTCAGAGCGATGGCCACCGCCACCAGACTGGCTACCAGGCAGGGCGAGAGCACCTGACGCAAAGCCAGCGCGCTGCGGGCACTGCCGCCACGTATGAAGGCCACGCCGAGAGTGAAGATAAGCAGATTGAAAGGGATGTTGATGACGCTCGCGCAGAACACGCCCTCCTCGCCAAACACGGCGTCGCACACGCTGAAGCCTATGAAACTGACATTGCCGAAGGCCAGCATGAAGCGCATCAGCCCGGCCCGGCTGCGGGGCGTGTGGAGCAGGAGGGGAAGCAGCCAGGCCACCCCGATAAGCATGGCGTAGCTCAGCAGCGATACATAGCCCATCGTCAGCAAGTCGCTCCCGGAGAAGTGGAGCCCTTCGCCCATGACCGAGGCCAGGACAAGGGCCGGCATGGATACGTTGAGAATGAAGACGGATAGCTTGCGGTCGAGGTCGCCGGCCCAGAGACCGCGCTTCGATGCTGCAAAGCCCACGACCACTATGCCGAAAATCATCAGCATGCGGGTCACGATGTAGAGAAAGTCCATGTGGTGAAGAATGGAAAGGTGGGAGAAAAAGGAGAAAAGCCCGGAGCCGAGGACAGAAAGGTTTCGAGCTAAGAGCGTAAGGGCATGAGCTAAGGGCGTAAGTCTTGGCGCTCTGTCTGTAGCCCTACAAAAATCCCCGCAACAAGAGGTAGTCTCGTGCGGGGTAGTCTGGGTGTGAAGCCCGTGGCTGTAAGTTTACTTACGGAGGCCGAGAGCCTTCACGAGGTTACGATAACGCTCGATGTCCTTGCGCTTGAGGTAGTTCAGGAGCGCGCGGCGCTTACCTACAAGCTTCACGAGCGAGCGTTCGGTCGTATGATCTTTACGGTTCTGCTTCATGTGCTCCGTCAGATGGGCAATACGGTAAGAGAATAAGGCCACCTGGCTCTCCACAGAACCGGTGTCCGAATTGGACTGTCCGTACTTGCCAAAGATCTCTTGCTTCTTTTGTGGATCTAAGTACATAACGTGATGTGTGGAATGAATATAGAAATGATGAAGTGGCTTCGCGCCGTGGCTGCAAGGCTTATGGCGCTAAGCGGCTGCAAAAATACAAAACTTTTTGACTATGAGCGCAGCTCTGCCGTGTTTTTTTGAAAATCTGTGTGCGTTGCAGGGGAGGCCGGGTGCGTTGCAGGGGGATGGAGGTGAGGTGGCGGGGAGGCTTGGTGCGTTTTAGAGGGTGGCCGGGTGCGTTGCAGGGGGGATGGAGGTGCGGTGGCGTGGAGGCTTGGTGCGTTTTAGAGGGTGGCCGGGTGCGGGGGCGCTGTGGCCGTGCGCTTCCTCGGCGTGTGGGGAAGGCTTGGAGGGCTTTGGCCATGTAGCCCGAGAAAAATAGCTACCTTTGCGGCCACAACTTAATGTATCCAACTATGTCGGACTCTACCATCTCCTCATCTTCGCCTGCCGGGGCCTCGTTTGCGAAAGCCTTGCGGGCTTACGTCGGCCGTCGTCAGCGTGTATGGCTGACCGATGCGCTGGCCGTCGTGTGCTTCTTAGCCTTGAGTGTCTGCTTCTTCCTCACTCCGCTGAGCCAGGGGCTCGTGCTCGGAGGCCATGACTCTGTGGCTTCGCAGGGCCTCGGTCAGGAGCAACGCCAGTACCGCGCCACGCACGACGGCGCCACTTCGCGCTGGAGCAACGCCATCTTCTCGGGCATGCCTACCTATCAGATTGCCCCCTCTTACGGCTCGGCCACCACGCTTGGCTACGTCGAGAACGTGGTCTCGCTGGGCACGCTGCCC
Organism: uncultured Bacteroidales bacterium; assembly: GCA_945836755.1. Classification (GTDB taxonomy): domain Bacteria; phylum Bacteroidota; class Bacteroidia; order Bacteroidales; family Bacteroidaceae; genus Alloprevotella. The sequence goes on along the minus strand of CAMAMB010000010.1, from coordinate 21,972 downwards.
CTCTTCCCGGCCACGGCCTTCGTCTTTCTCTATCTCGTGGGCTTCTACATCCTGCTGCGGGCGCTCCGTCTGCGTGCCTGGCTGGCTTTGGCCGGTTCGGTGATGTGGGCCTTTTCGTCTTACTTCCTCATCATCATAGCTGCGGGCCATTTGTGGAAGGTGCTCACCCTGGCCTTTATTCCTCCCACCATTGGCGGCATGCTGCTCTGCTATCGCGGGCGTTACGTGGCCGGCATCGCCGTGACGGCGCTCTTCACAGCCTTGCAGCTCCACAGCAACCACTTGCAGATGACCTACTACTTCCTCTTCGTCATGGGGCTGATAGCCCTCTGCTACCTTGTCGACGCCCTGCGCCGCCGTGTAGCCCTGACGTGGGTGAAGGCCACTGCCGCCGTGGCGCTGGCCGGTGGGCTCGGCGTGGTGTGCAACGTCTCCAACCTCTATCACACTTACGACTACGCCAAGTATAGCATGCGCGGCAAGGCGGAGCTCTCGCCCCTGCCCTCACAGCGCAAGGCTGCCAGCCAGGCCACCGACGGCCTCGACCGCGACTACATCACCGCATGGAGCTACGGCATCGACGAGACCATGACCCTGCTCATTCCCGACTACAAGGGAGGCGGCTCGGCTTCTATACTCGACTACGAGGGGGTGGAGGAGCTGAAAGGCTACGACGATTTCTATGCCCACGCCGGCGAGACCCAGGCCGTCTTCCAGGAGCAGCAGATAGGCGCCTACCCTCCCGGCGTCATGCTCTACTGGGGCGACCAGCCCTTCACCGTAGGGCCCGTGTATGTCGGTGCCGTGGTCTGCTTCTTCTTCGTGCTCGGTCTCTTCTACGTACGCGGCCCGCTGAAGTGGGCGCTGCTGGCCGCCACGCTCCTGAGCTTTGTCTTTGCATGGGGCAAGCACATACCCGAGGTGACCAACTTCCTCATCGACCATCTGCCCCTCTACTCCAAGTTCCGCACCGTCAGCTCCGCCCTCGTCATCGCTGAGCTGACCATGCCGTTGCTCGCCATCCTCGCCGTGGCCGCCATCGTCAAGCGTCCCACCCTCTTCACCCTCACCGCCTGGCGCAGCGAGGGCTGGCGCAAGCAGGTGGGCCTGCCCGTGGCCTTCGTGCTTACCGCCGGAGTATGCTTCGCCCTGTGGGTGATGCCTTCGCTGGCCGGCTCCTGCCTTTCAGCCTCCGACGCACAGACCTTGGCCATGATGAAGCAGGGTGGCTTCCCCGCCGACTTCGTCGACGCCTATTCCGCAGCCATCAGCGCCATGCACCACGCCATTCTCGGCGCCAGTGCCGGGCGTTCGCTCCTCTTCATCCTCGTGGCCGTGGGGCTCATGACGTTCGTGGCCTCGCAGCTAAAGGACAACGACCGGGCGCGCTCCCTTTGGACCACCGTCGCAGCCGTCGGCCTCGCAGCGATATGCCTCATAGACTTGCTGCCCATAGACCGCCGTTATCTCAACAATGATTCCTTCACCTCCGAGGCCGACATGGAGGCTGCCTTCCAGCCCTCGGCCGCCGACCGCGAAATACTGAAGGACACCACTTACTACCGCGTGGCCAACATCGGATTAGGCAACCCCTTCAACGAGACCAGCAATGCCACCGCCTACTACCACCACAGCATAGGCGGATACCACGCAGCCAAGATGCACCGCTACCAAGACCTCATCGACCGCCGTCTCAACGCCGAACTCAATGCCTTCGTGGCAGCCATCAACGAGCACCAGGGCGACCTCACCGCCGTCGACGGCGACAGCATAGCGCCCTGCCTCAACATGCTCCATACCAAGTACTTCATCTTCGGTCAGGGTGAGCGCTCCCAGGCAGTGGTCAACCCCTTCGCCTGCGGCAACGCCTGGTTTGTCAGCTCGCTGCGCTTCGTCAAGGGGGCCGACGCCGAGATGGCAGCCCTCGACGGGCTCGACACCAAGCATGAAGCCGTGGCCGACGACAGCTTCCGCCCGCAGCTCGACGGCAGCGCTCTCGACAGCGGCACCGTGCGACTGACGGCTTACGATACCGACCGCCTGAGCTACGAGTGTGAGAGCCGCCGCGGCGGCGTCGTCGTGTTCAGCGACATTTACTATCCGGGCTGGACGGTGACCATCGACGGCCGTGAGGTCGAGCCGGGCCGCGTCAACTATGTGCTGCGCGCGCTGAAAGTGCCTGCGGGCAAGCACACGCTGGTTTTCGACTTCCACCCTGCCAGCATCACCATCACTGAGGCTTTGGCCTACGCCGGCATTGCGCTCATCGCTTTGCTCCTTCTACTGGCGCTCTATTTCGACGTCAGAAAGGGCCACGCCGACGCCGCGCAGTAAGCCCTCGCCCGTTTCTTCCCATCAGCCGACGCCATTGCGTCGTGCGCCCGCCGTTGGCGGGCATGCCCTCATGGTCGGCGGGCATTTTCCCCATCGTCGGCAGTCATGCAAAGAGGCTGTGTCGCACATTCAGTATTGCGGCGCAGCCTCTTTCAGATGCTTGCAGGTCCAAGGCAGCGGTTTCTCGCCATGCCCTCGCCCCTCCGGGGCTCGGGGGAGAGGGGGGGAGGCTCCCGTAGGTAGGGTTCACGCCCTACCCTGATTTATCCGCCCCCTCCGGGGGCCACGTGCAGCCACGTTCAAGGGGTATGGTCGAGCGGCGCATCCGGTTGCCCTGTGCGGGGGCATGCGTGCGGCCGGTTTCTGAGGGCGTGGCTGAGCGTCGCCCCCGGCTTTTGCCGTGTCGGCAAGGCGTTTTGCCATTCCCGGAAGCCTTTACGCGAGTAACATTGGGGCGGATGTCACCTTGCTTTCGGGCGGATGCAAGGTTGCATTCGGCCCAATGCAACCTGACATTGGGACGGATTTCACTCACGCGAAGGCTTCTGAGAACGGCTTCAAGGCATGGAGACACAGCTTCATGAGTGTATGGAAATCTTGGATGTACATGTGGGAACAACGGCATGTACATATAGAAAAAATGGCATGTACATGTAGGAACAACGGCATGTACATATAGAAAAAACTGCATGTACATGTAGGAAATATTGGATGTACATGCAGACAAACCTCCGCCGCGGGTGGGGGGTCCGTGGCGGGCTTACTTGTCGTGCCAGAAGGCGGGCATGAAGGGGAGGAAGAGGCTGAAGACTTCGAGACGGCCGGCGAGCATGAGGAAGCTGGAGAGCAGGAGTTGGAAGTCGGTGAGCACGTTCCACGAGCCCATGGCGCCTACCACGTGGCCGGGGGCGGGGCCTACGTTGCAGAAGGCGGAGAGAGAGAGGCCGAAGGCGTCGAGCATGGGGAGGCCGGTGAGCACCATCAGCGTGGTGCCGCCGGCTATGAGCGTCACGGCCATGGTGAGGAAGACGAGCAGTGTGCGTCCCATGTGGGGCGTGATGAGGCTGTGGCGTATGCGCATGGGGATGACGGCGTGGGGATGGAGCACTTGGCGGAATTCGCTGCGTATGAGCTTGACGAGCATGACCAGGCGCACGCACTTGATGCCTCCGCTGGTGGAGCCCGAGCAGCCGCAGAAGAACATGCAGCACATGATGAAGGGCAGCGTGGCGGGGTGCCAGGTCATGAAGTCGTCGACGGTGAAGCCTGTGGTGGTCATGAGGGTGGCTACATTGAAGAAGGCCTTGCTGAAGGCGTCGCCGGCGCTCAGCCCGCCCATCACCATGAGTATGAGGGCGATGATGCAGGTGGAGCCGAGGTAGAGGCGTATGTAGCCGCCGAGTTCGTCGTCGCAGAGCACGTCGCGGAACCTCCACTTGAAGAGCAGGAGGTAGAGGAGGGTGAAGTTGGTGGCTGCGAGGAGCATGAAGACGGTGGCGACCCACTGTATGAGGGGTGAGTGGAAGTAGCCAATGCTCTCGGAGTGGGTGGAGAAGCCTCCGGTGGAGATGGTGGAGAGGCCGTGGTTGAGGGCGTCCCAGAACGACATGCCGGCGAGGTAGTAGGCTACGATGCAGCCTATGGTGAGCAGGGCGTAGCAGCTCCATAGCCATCGTGCGGAGGTGGAGATGCGTGGGTGGAGCTTGCCCACTTTGAGGCCTGTGCTCTCGGCTGCGAAGAGCTTGAAGTCGGAGCTACCCATGTTGGGGAGCAGGACGATGGTGAAGAAGACGATGCCGAGGCCTCCTATCCAGTGGGTGAGGCTTCGCCATAGGAGGATGGAGGGTGGCAGGTGGTCGATGGCTGTGAGGCAGGTGGCTCCGGTGGTGGTGAAGCCCGAGACGGTCTCGAAGAGGGCTTCGGTCGGGCGGCTGAGGCAGCCGTCGATGAGGAAGGGGAGGGTGCCTATCAGGGAGAAGACCACCCACGAGAGGGCTACGATGAGGAAGCCGTCGCGACGGTTGAGACGGTTGTCGCTGTGGCGTCCTATGGCGCGCAGGACGAAGGCCAGCAGGAGGGTGACTATGGCCGGTATGCCGAAGGTGAGGTGGTTGGCCTCGGCAAAGTAGAAGCCTGTGACGAAACAGATGGCGAAGAGCAGGGCTTCTAAGTAGAGCAGTAGGCCGAGGGCCTTGCAGACGATGGGGAAGTTAAGCATGGAGCTTAGAAGTGGGCCGCGGGGGCGGTGTCACCATGTGATATATAATATATATAGGTGTGTGGGGGGACGGATTACTTGAAGTAGCGCTCGAGGCGCTTGATGCCTCCTGCCAGGCAGAAGGCCACGACGGTGTCGCCGGGCTGTATCTGTGTGAGTCCGTTGATGAGCTCTCCGTGTCCGTTGCGTACGAGTCCGCCGAGGGTGACGCGGTCGGGGAGGTTGAGGTCTTTGACGGGCCGGCGTGTGACGAGGGCTTGCGGGGTGACGTGGTACTCGGCCACGTCGGCGTTGGCCACGGTGAGGCTCTTGACGGAGGTGACATCGGCTCGCAGCATCATCTGGTAGATGTGGTCGGCGGCGAAGGTTTTCTTGTTGATGATGGTGCCGATGTCGAGGCTTTCGGCCATGCTGATGTAGTCCATGTTTTCGACCATGGCGACGGTTTTTCTGACGCCCAGTCTTTTGGCTGCGAGGCAGGCCAGGATGTTCTGTTCGGAGTGTTGTGTGAGGGCGGCGAAGGCTTGTGCCTTGCGTATGCCCTCCTCCTCGAGCAGGGCGAGGTCGCGGCCGTCGCCGTGGAGTATGAGGGTGTGTCTGTTGTGTACGACCTCTTCGAGGTGTTGCGCCCGCAGTGTGCTTGTCTCCAATATCTTGGCGTGCATGAAGTCGGGCATGTTGTTGACGAGGTGTACGGCTGTGCTGCTTCCGCCCATGATGAAGATGTTGTCGACGTCGGGGTATTCCTCCTTGCCTGCGAGGCGGCGTATGAGGTCGACGGCTTCGGGTGTGGTCATGAAGTAGACGATGTCGCCTGCCCGCAGGCAGTGGTTGCCGTGTGGGATGAGGGTTTCGTCGTCTCTCTTGATGGCTACGATGTGGTAGGGTGCGTCAGGTCCGCAGAGGTCTTTGAGGGGACGGTCGAGGATGTGTGCGTTGGCGCGCACCTTGACTCCGAGCAGGATGAGGGCGCCGTTTTGCACCTCCCACCACTGTCGTGTCCAGCTTCGCTTGATGTTGTGGAGTATCTCTCGTCCGGCGAGCATCTCGGGGTAGATGATGGAGTCTATGCCTACGGTGCGGAAGAAGTCGCGGTGTTGTGGCAGTGTGTACTCGTAGTTGTCGACACGTGCCACGGTGCGTTTTGCTCCGAGCTTGGAAGCCAGCATGCAGGCCGTCATGTTGTGTGCCTCGTCGGGGGTGACGGCTATGAAGAGGTCTGCATGTCGGGCTTCGGCCTGCTCGAGCGCTGTGATGGAGCAGGGCGGCAGGGCGAGGGTCATGATGTCGAAATTGAGCGAGAGGTCTTCGAGCTTTTCGGGGCTCTCGTCCAAGAGGGTGATGTCGTGGTGTTCTTTGGAGAGGAGCTTGGCGAGGTGAGTGCCTACGGCTCCGGCTCCGGCGATGATGATCTTCATGACGTGAGGGATGGGGCGGCCGCCGCGGGTGAGGGGTGGGCGGCATGTGTGGCCGTGAAGCGAGAGGGGACTATGCGTGAGAGGCCGGCTTAGCGGCAAGGAGGTCGGTCAGTGCGGCGGCAATGCCTTCGACGTCGAGGTGGCAGAGGTGGTGGAGTATGTGGACGGCGCCGTGCTCTACGAAGCGGTCGGGCAGGCCGAGGCGCACGATGGTCGGGCTGTAGCCGTGGTCGCTCATCCACTCCATGACGGCCGAACCGGCTCCGCCCTGGCGTGCTCCGTCCTCGACGGTGAGTATGGGGCATCCGCTGCGGGCTACCTCGGTGAGCAGGTCGTCGTCGAGGGGCTTGACGAAGCGTAGGTCGTAGTGGGCGATGGTGAGATGAGGATTGGCGCTCTCGACGCGGCGGATGGCCTCGGCGGCGGCCACTCCGAGCGGACCGAGCGAGAGCACGGCGGCATGGTCACCCGCCTTGAGCCGGCGGCCCTTGCCCACGGGCACAGCCTCGAGGGGGCAGCGCCAGTCGACTACCGAACCGCTGCCGCGGGGGTAGCGTATGACCCAGGGGCCGCTGTCGGGCAGCTGGGCGGTGAACATGAGGCGGCGCAGCTCACACTCGTTGTAGGGGGAGGCGATGGTGAGCCCGGGTATGGGTCGCAGGGAGGGCAGGTCGAAAGCGCCGTGGTGGGTGGGGCCGTCTTCGCCTACGAGGCCGGCGCGGTCGAGGCAGAGGACGACGGGCAGGTGGAGCAGCGCCACGTCGTGGATGACGTTGTCGTAGGCTCGCTGGGCGAAGGAGGAGTAGATGTTGCAGAAGGGCAGCAGCCCCTCCTTGGCCATGCCTGCGGAGAAGGTGACGGCGTGGCCCTCGGCTATGCCCACGTCGAAGGCGCGGGAGGGAAGGGCTTCCATGAGGATGTTCATGGAACAGCCTGTGGGCATGGCGGGGGTGATGCCCACTATGCGGTCGTTCTGCTCGGCCAGCTCGAGGAGCGTGTGGCCGAAGACGTCCTGGAACTTAGGCGGCTGCGGGGTGGCCGTCTGCTCGACGAGGCGGCGTCCGGTGGCTATGTCGAAGCGCCCCGGGGCGTGCCAGAGGGTGGCTTCGCGCTCGGCAGGTTCGTAGCCCTTGCCCTTGACGGTGTGTATGTGGAGGAGCTTGGGGCCTCTCATGTCTTTGATTTCGCGCAGCACGCGTACAAGCTCAATGACGTCGTGGCCGCTGGTAGGCCCGAAGTAGCGTATGTTGAGCCCCTCGAAGATGTTCTGCTGGTTGGCCAGCAGCGACTTGAGGGAGTTGTTGAAGCGGAGTATCTTGTTGCGGCCGTTCTCGCTGAGTATGCCCCAGTGGGAGAGACACCTGCTGAGGCGGAAGCGCAGGCGGTTGTACCACGGGCTGGTGTGCAGGTGGAGCAGATATTCCTTCATGCCGCCCACGGCCTTGTCTATGCTCATGTGGTTGTCGTTGAGTATGATGAGCAGGTTGTTGGGGGTGGAGCTGACGTTGTTAAGCCCTTCGAAGGCCAGTCCGCCACTCATGGCTCCGTCGCCTATGACCGCCACGACCTTTCGCTTCTCCTGGCCGCTTCTGACGGCGGCGATGGCCATGCCGAGGGCTGCGGAGATGGAGTTGGAGGCGTGGCCGCAGGCGAAGGTGTCGTAGGGGCTCTCCTTGGGAGTGGGGAAGGGGGCGAGGCCGTGCCACTTGCGGTTGGTGCTGAAGGCTTGGCGGCGTCCTGTGAGTATCTTGTGGCCGTAGGCTTGGTGGCCCACGTCCCAGACGATGCGGTCTTGCGGGGTGTCGAACACATAATGGAGCGCCACCGTCACTTCGACCGTCCCAAGGCTGGAGGCGAAGTGACCCGGATTGTCAGACAGCTCATTGATGATGTCCCGGCGCAGTTCGTCGCATACCTGAGGCAGGGCCTCCAAGGGCAGACGGCGCAGGTCGGCGGGGCTGTCAATGTGGCTGAGATATTGGAAGGATGGTTGCTGTGCCATATATGTCTGATTTATCAGCGTCCACCGTCGGTCGCGGTAGGGTGGAAGGTTGCCCGGACCGAGCGGCCACGCCCTGGGAGGCAGAGCCTGAAGGCGCTGTGGCAGCGGCCTTACCGGGCAAGCGGGCCGGCGGCCTTGTGGACACTATAACTCCGCAAAAGTAGTGGTTTTTATTAAAGGGGACAAATATTTACATTATTCGCCCCCTCTTCGGCGTCGGACGGGGCGCAGAGGAGGGGGCGGGAGGTGGCGGCGCGGCTGAGGCACAAGGCGCGGAGGCGCTGTCGCCGGTAGCCCTACGCAGGCCGGAAGTCAGGCCTTCCGGGCGGTGAGTTCTATAATCTTGACCACGAGGGCTGAGGCTTTCTCTAAGGACGGCACGGGCAGGAACTCGTGGGGGCCGTGGAAGTTGAGGCCGCCGGCGAAGATATTGGGGCAGGGCAGCCCCTTGAAGGAGAGCTGGGCCCCGTCGGTGCCTCCGCGTATGGCCTTCACCTTGGGAGTGATGCCGAGGGCGAGCATGGCCTCTTTCACCGTCTCTACGATGTGGGGCATGGGTTCTACCTTCTCGCGCATATTATAATATTGGTCGGTGAGGGTGACGGCAGCTATGGGACGGCCCGCCTGGGCGTTGAGCCAGGCCGCTGCGTCGCGCACGAACTGCTTGCGGGCCTCGAAGCGGTTGCGGTCGTGGTCGCGGATGATGAGCGAGAGGCGTGCATGCTCCACGTTGCCCTCCATGGAGAGGAGGTGGTAGAAGCCTTCGTAGTCCTGGGTGTGTTCGGGCGTTTCGTGGGTGGGCAGGGAGGCTGCGAGGCGTGCGGCCATCTGTATGGCGTTGACCATCTTGCCTTTGGCGTAGCCGGGGTGTACGCTGACGCCGGTGATGTCAATCTTGGCGGCGGCTGCGTTGAAGTTTTCATACTCTATCTCGCCCAGCTCTCCGCCGTCCATGGTGTAGGCCCACAGGCAGCCAAACTTTTCTACGTCGAAGTGGTGGGCTCCCAGGCCTATCTCCTCGTCGGGGTTGAAGGCGATGCGCACGGGGCCGTGCTCTATCTCCGGGTGGTGGAGCAGGTAGTCCATGGCCTGCACTATCTCGGCGATGCCGGCCTTGTCGTCGGCGCCGAGGAGGGTGGTGCCGTCGGTCACGATGAGGTCTTCGCCCACGTGGTCTAAGAGCTCAGGGAAGGTTTGTATCTTGCTGACGATGCCCAAGTCCTCGTTGAGCACGAGGTCGCGGCCGTCGTAGTGACGGACGATGCGGGGCTTCACGTCTTTGCCCGAGCAGTCGGGCGAGGTGTCCATGTGGGCTATGAAGCCAATAGTGGGCACGGGCTTGGCAGAGTTGCCGGGCAGGGTGGCATAGAGGTAGCCCATCTCGTCGAGCTCCACGTCCTCGAGGCCGAGGTCGATAAGTTCTTGCCGAAGGTGGCGGGCCAAGTTCCACTGCTTGTCGGTGCTGGGCGTCTTGCCGGTGTCTTCGGCCGACTGGGTGTCGAAGCTGACGTAGCTGAGAAAGCGTTCAGTGATGTGCATGACTGTAGGTGCTATGTAGGTGGATAGGAAGGCTGTCCCCGTGGCCGTGCCAGCGCAACGGCTTGAATGGGAACATGCAAAGCTAATGAAACTCGCCGAGAGCCACCCCCTTCCACCCCCGTTTTTTGGAGGTGGGTCTGCCTGGCAGACAGCGGTGGCCGGATAACTTTTACGGGCAACGCCTGCCCGGCTGATGGCTTTCAGCATCTGAGCCCTATGAAATAGCCTATTGGCATTCAGACACTTGAAGTGCTTTGCAGCGACGGCCATGCAGACAAGATGGCACAGGCCTACGCGGAGATCCCGGAGGATAAGGTCTCCTTCCTCGCCCGAGCCATTTCGCCCGGCCTCCCCCATACGGCCACAGCTCCCGCCTACATGGCGACAAACACGAGGAGTGAGACGGCATATTTATAATATTTAGAAGCAAGCCGACAGGTATTTGCCAAAAAATCATTTCCTTTGCACCAATTCTAACAAAGGTCTGCCGCATAGCCGCCCGCTTCATGTTCGGCACGAGGCAACGCGCAGGCCACACACAATCATTACTCACTATGTACGGCAAATTCCAAGCACATCTCCAGCAGGAGCTGGACGACATTCGCAAGGCCGGCCTCTACAAGGAAGAGCGTCTCATCGAAGGCGCCCAGCAGGCTGCCATTCAGGTAAAGGGTAAGGAAGTGCTCAACTTCTGCGCCAACAACTATCTCGGACTTTCCAACCATCCTCGCCTTGTCAAGGCTGCCAAGGAAATGATGGACCGCCGTGGCTACGGTATGTCAAGCGTTCGCTTCATCTGTGGCACCCAGGACGTTCATAAGGAACTGGAGCAGGCCATCAGCAAGTACTTCCACACAGAAGACACCATCCTCTACGCTGCATGCTTCGACGCGAACGGCGGTGTATTCGAGCCCCTTCTCACTGCCGATGACGCCATCATCTCCGACGCCCTCAACCACGCTTCCATCATCGACGGCGTACGCCTCTGCAAGGCCAAGCGCTACCGCTACGCCAACGCCGACATGGAAGACCTCGAGCGTCAGCTGCAAGCTGCCCAGGAGCAGCGCTTCCGCATCATCGTCACTGACGGCGTATTCTCCATGGATGGTAACGTAGCCCCCATGGACAAGATATGCGACCTCGCCGAAAAATATGACGCCCTCGTCATGGTCGACGAGAGCCACTCCGCCGGCGTAGTAGGCCCCACCGGACACGGCGTCAGCGAGTTCTTCAACACATACGGCCGAGTTGACATCTACACCGGCACCCTCGGCAAGGCCTTCGGCGGCGCCATGGGTGGCTTCACCACCGGTCGTAAGGAGATTATCGACATGCTCCGTCAGCGCTCTCGCCCCTACCTCTTCTCCAACTCCGTAGCCCCCGGCATCGTCGGCGCTGCCATCGAGACCTTCAAGATACTCGAAGAGAGCAATGCCCTCCACGACAAGCTGGTTGAGAACGTCAACTACTTCCGCGACAAGATGATGGCAGCCGGCTTTGACATCAAGCCCACCCAGAGCGCCATCTGTGCCGTTATGCTCTACGACGCCAAGCTCTCTCAGGTCTATGCCCAGAAGATGCAGGAAGAAGGCATCTACGTCACCGGCTTCTACTACCCCGTAGTACCCAAGGACCAGGCCCGCATCCGCGTCCAGATCTCGGCAGGCCACGAGCGCGAACACTTAGACAAGTGCATCGCTGCCTTCATCAAGGTGGGCAAGGAGCTGGGTGTGTTGAAATAACGCCCGCTTCACCCCGACATACAGAAGCCCCTGCTTTCAGTGCGAAAGCAGGGGCTTTGTCGTAGGATACAAGGCCGTGAACGGGCCGCCATGACCGGGGTGGCGTGGCCGCATGATGAGCCGGTGTGGCTGCATGGCAAAGCAGTGTGGCCGCATGATGAGCCGGCGTGGCCGCATGGCAAAGCAGTGTGGCCGCATGGCAAAGCAGTGTGGCTGCATGGCAAAGCAGTGTGGCTGCATGGCAAAGCAGTGTGGCTGTATGATGAGCCGGCGTGGCTGCATGGCAAAGCAGTGTGGCCGCATGATGGGCCGGCGTGGCTGCATGGCAAAGCAGTGTGGCCGCATGGCAAAGCAGTGTGGCCGCATGATGAGCCGGTGTGGCCGCATGGCAGCGGCGCCAAGGGGCTGCCGCACAGGGCGCCCCCACAGCCGGCCGGCCGTTTATGCCCGGTCGTTCAGCCTCCGCCGCAGTTCCTCGACGCCGCGTGAGGCCACGTCCCTGATGATCTCTATCGAGTGGTGGCTGTGCACGTTCACCTCCTTAGGGTCAATCAGATAGCACTTCGCCGACGGCGGCGCGAAGCGGATGAGGCCTGCCGCAGGGTAGACATTGAGCGAAGAGCCAATGATGACGAAGATGTCTGCACGTTCCACCTCGGCCGCCGCCATTTCGAGGTTGGGCACAGCCTCGCCGAACCATACTATCCACGGACGCAGTAACGAGCCGTCGCCGGCGCGTTCGCCGTGAGCCACTTCGAGATGGTGGGGCGGCAGAGTGCGGATGTAGCGCGTGTCATTGGGGGCGAGGCTTGAAGTCACCTTCATGAGCTCGCCGTGCAGGTGGATGACGCGGCTGCTGCCGGCCCGCTCGTGCAGGTCGTCCACATTCTGTGTGATGATGGTCACCTCGTAGTCGCGCTCCATCTCGGCCAGGGCCAGGTGGCCAGCATTAGGCTGAGCGCCGACCAGCTGCCGCCTGAGGCCGTTGTAGAAGTCGGTCACAAGGTCAGGGTCAGCCTGCCAGCCCTCGGGCGTGGCCACCTGCTCCACGGGGTATTGCTCCCAGAGGCCGTCGCTGTCGCGGAAGGTGCTGAAGCCGCTCTCTGCGCTCATGCCGGCGCCGGTCAGAATAACTAATTTCTGCATGGTCTGTACGTTAGGGTTAGGGTGGAGAGAGACGGCGCTGCGTCAACTGACGTGGCCGACGCTCCCCCTCGTCATGGCGAAGGTAAGGATTTATCTTAGAAAAAGCCTTACCTTTGTCCGCATAATCTCAGTCACACCCCTCAGCCTCCCCCCTGCCGTGTCCACCATCTCTCCCTTCTCGTCGCCCTTCTACGTGCTGGCCAAGTCGGCCGGGTCGCGTTGCAACCTCTCTTGCGCCTATTGTTACTACCTTGAAAAGAGCAAGCTCTACGGCCAAGGCGAGGCCCAAGTCATGGACGATGCCATGCTCGAACGCTTTGTGCGCTCCTACATAGAGGCACAGACCACCCCCTCTGTACTCTTCACCTGGCACGGAGGCGAGACGCTTATGCGTCCGCTCAGCTTCTACCGCCGCGCCGTGGCGCTGCAACGCAAGTATGCCGCAGGGAGGGTCATCGACAACTGCATACAGACCAACGGCACCCTGCTGACCGACGAGTGGTGTCGCTTCTTCCGCGACGAAGGCTGGCTTGTGGGCGTCAGCATCGACGGGCCACAGCCCATCCACGACCACTACCGCCGCACCCGCAGCGGCCGGCCCTCCTTCGTCCAGGTCATGAAGGGTATCGAGATGCTCCGCCGCCACGGCGTGGAGTGGAACGCGCTGGCCGTGGTCAACGACCTCAACGTCGGCGACCCCCTCGGCTTCTACCGCTTCTTTCGCAGCATCGACTGCCACTATCTCCAGTTCACCCCCATCGTCGAGCGCCTTCAGCCCCATGCCGACGGCCGACGGCTGGCCGCGGTCGACGAGGCCGGCGCAGGCGGCATGCTGCCCATGAGCGTCACCCCCGAGGCATGGGGCACGTTTCTCTGCACCCTCTTCGACGAATGGGTACACCACGACGTAGGCCAGTGCTTCGTCCAGCTCTTCGACTCCACCCTCGCCAACTGGATGGGGCAGCCGCCGGGCATCTGCACCCTCGCCCCCACCTGCGGCCACGCCGCGGCCCTCGAGTGGAACGGCGACGTCTACAGTTGCGACCACTTCGTCTTCCCCGAATACCGCCTCGGCAACCTGCGGGAGCAGTCGTTCGTCGAGATGATGTACAGCGAGCGACAGCGAGCCTTCGGGCAGGCCAAGCGCACCACCCTCCCCAACCGTTGCCGCCAGTGTCCCTGGCTCTTCGCCTGCAACGGCGAGTGTCCCAAAAACCGCTTCCTCCACACCCCCGAAGGCGAGCCGGGCCTCAACTACCTCTGCAAAGGCTATCGACAATTCTTCAGCCACGTAGCCCCATACATGGACTGGATGAAGCAGGAACTCCTCCACCAGCGGCCGCCCGCTGCCATCGTCAGCCTCCTACAGCGAGACCCCCACGCGTTTGATTGACGGCTAAAGGGCCTTCCGTCAGATATTTTTGCTACCTTTGCGCCCAACCAATTTATACCCATCATATATCATGGCACAAGAAGACGTTTTCAAGAAGATAGTATCCCACTGCAAGGAATACGGCTTTGTATTCCCCTCAAGCGACATATACGACGGCCTCGGAGCTGTCTACGACTACGGACAGAACGGCGTCGAGCTGAAAAACAACATCAAGCAATACTGGTGGCAGTCCATGGTACTCCTCCACGATAACATCGTAGGCATCGACGCCGCCATCTTCATGCACCCCACCGTCTGGAAGGCTTCGGGCCACGTCGACGCATTCAACGACCCCCTCATCGACAACCGCGACTCCAAGAAGCGCTACCGCGCCGACGTGCTCATAGAGGAGCAGATAGCCAAGTATGAAGAGAAGATTGACAAGGAAGTGGCCAAGGCCCGCAAACGCTTCGGCGACAGCTTCGACGAGGCACAGTTCCGCTCCACCAACGCCCGCGTCATGGAGCAGCAGGCAAAGCGCGACGCCCTCCACCAGCGGTATGCCGACGCCATGAACGCCATGGACCTCAACGAGCTCAAGCAAATCATCCTCGACGAAGAGATAGTCTGCCCCATCTCCGGCACACGCAACTGGACCGACGTGCGCCAGTTCAACCTCATGTTCAAGACTGAAGTGGGCTCCACCGCCGACGGAGCCTCCACCATCTACCTGCGCCCCGAGACGGCGCAGGGCATCTTCGTCAACTACCTCAACGTACAGAAGACCGGCCGCATGAAGGTGCCCTTCGGCATCGCACAAATCGGCAAGGCCTTCCGCAACGAGATAGTGGCCCGCCAGTTCATCTTCCGCATGCGCGAGTTCGAGCAGATGGAGATGCAGTTCTTCGTCAAGCCCGGCACCGAGCTCGAATGGTTCAAGCAGTGGAAGGAGACACGCCTGCGCTGGCACAAAGCCTTAGGCTTCGGCGACGACGCCTATCGCTACCACGACCACGAGAAGCTCGCCCACTACGCCAACGCTGCCACCGACATCGAGTTCAAGATGCCCTTCGGCTTCAAGGAGGTAGAAGGCATACACTCACGCACCAACTTCGACCTCTCACAGCACGCCAAGTTCTCAGGACGCAAAATCGAATACTTCGACCCCGAATGCAACGAGAGCTACACCCCCTACGTCATTGAGACATCCATCGGCGTCGACCGCATGTTCCTCAGCGTCATGTGCAAGAGCTATACCGAAGAGCAGCTCGAAGGAGGCGACACACGCGTAGTGCTCAAGCTGCCCGCTGCCCTCGCCCCCGTCAAGCTCGCCATACTCCCCCTCGTCAAGAAAGACGGACTGCCCGAAAAGGCACACGAGATACTCAACCGCCTCAAGTTCCACTTCAACTGCAAGTACGAGGAAAAAGACTCCATCGGCAAGCGCTACCGCCGCCAGGACGCCATAGGCACACCCTACTGCATCACCGTCGACCACGACACACTGACCGACGGATGCGTCACCCTGCGCGACAGAGACACCATGGAACAGTCGCGCGTGGCCATTGACCAGCTCATACCCATGCTCGAAGAGAAAGTCAGCCTCACCGCCCTGCTCAAAAAGTTGCAGTAACACCGCCCCCACAAGCCCCCATCCACCCCACTAAACTGACGCACATACCCCCCATGAAGCCCATTGCATACATCATGGCCCTGCTCTGTCTCACCCTCACGCTGACGGGATGCAAAGACAAGTTCGAGGACGAACCGAAGGACGACTTCTCCGACAATTGGAAAGACCGCAACGACGCCTTCTTCGCCGAGACCATGGCCACCGCACGTGAGGCCATCGCTCAGGCACAGGCAGAGTATGGCGACGACTGGCAGAGCCACACACCCTGGCGCCTGTTCATCAGCTACGCCAAAATGCCCTCCTACGCCCTGCTCACCGACTCCATCATCGTCAAAGTCAAGAAGCAAGGCACCGGACCGGGCTGCCCCCTCTTCACTGACTCCGTGAAGGTCAACTACCGGGGACACGTCATGCCCACCGACAACTACAGCTTCGACGACGGCGTGGGCGGGAAAGTGGGACGAGTGTTCGACCACAGCGGCCTCTACGAGTCTGACGACTATGTGTTTAACGAAACATTGGCCACCCCCACACGGTTTATGGTCAGCAACATGGTCGAAGGCTACACCACCGTGCTCCAACACATGCACGTGGGCGACCGCTGGTTAGTCTACATACCCCGACAGCTGGGCTACGACGGCGGAAGCTCAGGCGTACTGCCGGCCTACTCCACCCTCATCTTCGATACAGAGCTCAAGGCATACTGGCGTTGAGACACAGGCCGGGCAGCCCACTGCCTCCCCCACACCGACCCACCCACCGACGGGCCTTATAGCAGCAGCTAAGCTCAGCTATAAGGCCCGTCGCGCGCAGGCAGCCTCCGGCCTCACCTCTTCGCCCGAAGGGCTGCATGCCGAGAGACCGCAGAGGCCAGAACAACTACATGTACATGCCGTTCGACCTACATGTACATCTAAGATTTTCTACATGTACATGCCGTTTATGACAATCCCCCCGCACATCTTTTCCGGCAGTGGGGCCGGGAGGCGTGCGGGGGGATGAATGGGAGGGGGAGTTCACCGGCTTCGTCAGCCTGTGGGGCGCGGCGTGGCCGGTGGCGTCCGGATGTTTAGAGAGGTATGCTCATGCCCATGGTGAAGCTGGAGTTGAGGCGGTGGAGGGGTATGCCCTGCTTGGAGAGCTTGCCCATGAAGCGGTCGGCACCGATGAAGAAGTTGAAGTGCTTGGCGTGGAAGTCCATGACCATACCGGCTGTGCAGCCTGTGGAGTTGACAGCTCCGTTGAGTGCTACTTCAAACCACTTAGCGGGGCGGTAGTTGGCGGTGAGCATTCCCTGGTGGAAGGAGTACTTGCCGGCCAGGCGGCTGGTGTAGAGGAAGCCGAAGCGCATCTTGCGGTAGACGGGTAGGGTGTACTCGGCGCCCATGTTGATGGTGGCTGCAAGGGCACGTGTGTCGGTCTTCTTTCCCTTGTTGTAGAGGGGAAGCATTTCTTCGAGGTCGTCGCCCATGGTTTCAAACTGGTCGTCGAGTTTGTTGTTGCCGGTGTCGGTGCCTCCGGCGTAGATGTTTTCGAAGCCGTCGAAGGTCCATGAGTCGGTCTTGGCGCCGGCTTGCAGGGCTTTGCTCCAGCTGATGAAGCCGAGGTCAGTGACGGCAGCGCTGACGGTGAGGTCGTCGGTCACCTTGTAGGTGGCTCCGAGGTCGAAGGCCAGACCGAAGCCGGGTAGGCCGAATGAGACATCGTCGAGGCCGTCAATCTTGCGGGTGGGGTCGTCTTTTTCGTAGGTGAAGTTTGACTTGAGAATGGCGGCCGAGAGCTGTGGTTTTCCGGTGATGGCCCACTGGTCGTCTTGCATCTGGACGTGTAGCTTGTCGGCCTTGAAGTCGGCGTAGGCCACGCCGATGAGGAACTTAATCTTTCCGCCCACGGTCCACTTGGAGCCTATTTTGTGGGAATGTCCGAGTGCGAGCTCCATGTAGTTCTCCGTGCGCATGCCGATGTCTTCGATGTCGTAGCTTTCCTTGTTGCCGGCTTCTTTCATGAAGGCGAAGAGTTCTTTGGGCAGGCTGACGTTGGTGGCCGAGCGCAGGTTGAGCTCTATGAGGTTCATGCCTTTGAAGCCTTTGAAGGCGACGCTGGCGAGGTTGTATTTGAGGTATACGCCGAGACGGTTGTTGTCTTTGAGGTCGTCGAGGAAGTCGGCTGCATTGACTTCGGGGTGCATGAAGGTGGTCATGGTGCGTCCTCCGCGGCCGTATCCTTGCCATCCGGGCTTCATTTTGTAGATGAAGTTGGCTGCGCCGATGTTGCCGGTAGTTCCGATGTTGATGTTACCGCCGATGAGGGGTATGGTCATGTAGGCGGTGTCGAGGAGGGCGGGGTTCATTTCGTGTCGCAGGTGTGAGGTCTGCATGAAGTAGCTGGAGTACAGCTCTTGTGCGGCGGCGGGAAGCGCCAGTGTGGCTGCCAGGAGGCAGGCTGATATTTTGCGAAGCATAGGGGATATTATTTGGAATGTGTAATTAGTTGAGGGAGGGTGTGGGCCGGCGTGTAGCGTGGGCTATGCGGCGTGTGTCCCTCCGTGAGACTATGAGCGTGTGGGCTTAGTCGTTGAAGTCGCCTATGACTTGGCCTTTCAGTTTAAGCCGGAGGTTCTTGAGCTGTACGTACTGCGTCGACATGAGCTTTTTGGAGGAGGTGTCTTGTCCGCTGACGGCCTTCACTTTGTATTCGATCTTGTCGAGCTTGCTGAGTAGCTGTGGATTGTCGAGTGTGCCCTCGATGGTGAGCGCTGCCTGAATGGGGGTGCTTCCTCTGTCGCTGTAGGTGCCGGCAGGGATTTGTGCGGTGGTGAAGTGGATGCCCGGTATTTCTTGTCCCTCGGTGTCGTAGGGTATGAGGGAGAGCTCAAGGTCGAGGGGGATGGTGTTCTCGGCGTCTGCGGTCACGTGAAGTCCTTCGGCGGCGTAGTCCTTCACGTCTTCATTCATTTCGTCAGACTCGTCGGTGTAGACGATGGTGACGTTGCCGTTGAACATGAAGGGCACGAACACCTTGTAGTCGACGCTGCTGGTGTAGTTGCGGCCGAGCTCTACGGTGTAGATGCGGTCGACGGGCACACAGAGCTGCGGGGTGCCTGCGATGGACTGCAGGTTGACTTCGATGGTCTCGGGTATCTTTTCGACGAGGTCGGAGATGTTGTCCACCTGTACGTTGATGGGGTTGACTACTCCGTCAGCCTCGGGAGCGGGGTCGTAGGGGCTTCCGCTCTGGTAGAAGTATACCCAGTTGGAGGTCTCCTTGTTGATGACGGTGTAGCTGCGCTGTGTGCCGTCGGTCTGTCCGGGTATGACGACGGTCTTCAGAGGCTGTTCGTTCTTGATGCCTTGCAGGGTGGCCGACATTTGGACGTCGGCGGGCACGCTTGTCATGTCTACGTTGAAGCGTATGGTGGGGTTGCTGACGCCTACACGCACCTCGTCGTCTTGCAGGAAGTCGGGGAGGTCGTTGCCGATGGCGATGGGGTCGGGGTTGTCTACGTTGATTTCAGGGTTGAACCGGCCCGTGGCGTTGGTGACGGTGACGGGAGTCTTTTCACCTGCATTGGTGCTTCCCACCTTGATGGAGAGCTCGAAGTCGGCCGATTGGCCTCGGTTCATGGTGCAGGATTTGGTGCAGGTCATTATGGCGCTGCCCGCGAAGGTTACTTCTGTCTCTGCGTCGGTGAATTCAAATTTCTTGGTGGCCTTGTTGCCGTCGGGCACGGGTGCCTTCTTGAGGTTGGCGCGGTTAAGCTTGAAGGAGGCGAGAATGCCGTTAGCCGGCACGGTGATGTCGGTCTTGGCCTTGAGCATGGTTCCGGTGGCGTCGGCGGTGATTTCCCACTTGCCGGGGTCGGCTAACTGGCTGATGGCGATGAGCTTGGGGAAGTGTACCTGCGACCCGGCCTTGATGGTGGTCACGTTGAAGTAGCGGGAGAGGTCGTTGGCCGAAGCGCTGCTCGATGGCTGCAGTTTGAGATAGATGTTCTGCTCGACGAGGTCTACATTGTCAACCCAGATGATGGCGGGGTCGACGTCGGTGACGTTCATGGAGATGTAGTTCTTACCGTCGGCCGTGGCCGTGAAGTTGCGGTTGCGCGAGATGGGCACGGAGGTGGTGGAGGCGGGCAGGCCCGACTGGCTCACTACCTGGTCGAAGGTGAGTGCGGGGTTAAAGTTACGCACGGTGGGGTTGTTGAAGCTGGCGTTGACGTTGTTTACCTTCACCTTGAAGGTGGTGGAGCCGTCTTCCACGAGGTAGTACATGTTGGTGGCGTCGAGCTCCACGTTGTTCTCGTCTATTTCAAGGATGTCTCCGAGGAGGATTTGTTCCACATCGCCCATGGGGAAGGTTAGCCCGTCGGAGCCCAAGCCCATGGTCAAGTCGATGTCTTCAGAGAAGTCGTAGGAGCTGTCGACGCAGCCCGTCGTCACGACTGTGGCAGCGAGAGCAAGCGTTCCCACTGATAGAAGTTGCTTGTACGATAAATGTGCCATAGCAAGATGGTATTAGGTTGGAGATAAGGAGTAAGCCTGAGAATGTTCTCTCTGCGGGAGGCCGGGCGTCGGCGAGGACATCCTCTCACCCTGCGACGCAGTAAAGTCTTTATAGGTTGCAAAGGTAATTAATTTTTGATATGGCCAAGAAAATCTGTAAAAATTAACCATCATTCTTTCTTATTCAGCCAAAAATCAGGGAGCTATGGCTGCTTCAGGAGGTTAATGAATGAAAAACCGGGAAGGCGCGGCCGGCGCGGGAAAAGGCTTTGCCGCCTTGCCCGACAATATCACGGCGGGCGGCGGCCCATGAGCCGAAAATATTTGTTACTTTTGCCTGCCAAACCATCTATTCACGTTATGACCAAACCACGTAATCTCTACCTCTACAATACACGCAGCCGCACGAAGGAGCTGTTCCGTCCCCTCACCGAGGGTCATGTGGGCATGTACGTCTGTGGTCCCACCGTCTACGGTGATGCCCATTTAGGTCACGCCCGTCCCGCCATCACCTTCGACCTCGTCTACCGCTACTTGAAGCATCTGGGCTACAAGGTGCGCTATGTACGCAACATCACCGACGTGGGTCACTTGGAGCACGACGCCGACGACGGCGAAGACAAGATAGCCAAGAAGGCCCGCCTCGAGCAGCTCGAGCCCATGGAAGTGGCCCAGCATTACACCAACCGCTTCAACAAGGCCATGGACGCCCTCGGCGTGCTGCCCCCCAGCATCGAGCCCCACGCCACGGGCCACATCATCGAACAGGAAGAGCTGGTGAAGCAGATCATGGACCATGGCTACGCCTACGAGTCGAACGGCTCTGTCTACTTCGACGTGGTCAAGTACAACGAAGACCATCGCTACGGGGTGCTCTCCGGGCGCAACCTCGACGACGTGCACGACGCCTCGCGCGAGCTTGACGGCGTGGGCGAGAAGAAGCACCAGGTAGACTTCGCCCTCTGGAAGAAGGCTCAGCCCGAGCACATCATGCGCTGGCCCTCGCCTTGGAGCGACGGCTTCCCCGGCTGGCACTGCGAGTGTACCGCCATGGGGCGCAAGTATCTCGGCGCCCGCTTCGACATACACGGCGGTGGCATGGACCTCGTCTTCCCCCACCACGAGTGTGAGATAGCCCAGGCCGTGGCTGCACAGGGTGAAGAGATGGTGAAGTACTGGATGCACAACAACATGATTACCATCGCCGGCAAGAAGATGGGCAAGAGTTACAACAACTTCATTACCCTCGACCAGTTCTTTACCGGCAGCCATCCGCTCCTGGAGCAGGCTTACTCGCCCATGACCATCCGCTTCTTCATCATGCAGGCCCACTACCGCTCCACCGTCGACTTCTCCAACGAGGCCCTGCAAGCCTCGAAGAAGGGCTACGACCGCCTCATGGACGCCCTTGCCCAGCTCGACCGCATAGAGCCCCGGCAGCAGGCGGCCCTTGACACCGACTGGGCCGAAGCGCTCGACGAGCGCTGCCACGAGGCCATGAGCGACGACTTCAACTCGCCCATCGTCATCAGCCACCTCTTCGATGCCACACGCACCATCAACCAGCTGGCCGACAAGCAGACCACCATCACCGCTGAGGGCCTCGAAGCCCTCAAGCGCGTCATGCACACCTGGGCCTACGACATACTGGGGCTGCTGAACGAGGCCGAAGGCGGCAACGCCCAACGCGAGGAAGCCTTCAGCCAGGCCGTCGACCTGCTCCTCTCCATCCGTGCCAAGGCCAAGCAAGAGAAAGACTGGGCCACCAGCGACCGCATACGCGACGAGCTGGCCCGCATAGGCTTCGAGGTGAAGGACACCAAGGACGGAGCTACCTGGAAACTCGCCAAGTAACGCCCCGTCACCGACCCTCCGCCATCCCTCGCCGCCCCCCGACACACCTACAGGCCAACGCCCCCCTGCGCCGCCCCGGCCGCTTCCAGCGAAGCCGCCGACCGCCGACAGAGGGGCGTTGGCCTGCATGCGTAAGCGACCATGGCTCCCCGCCACGACTGGAAGCATCCCCGTTAAAACTGGAAGCATCCCCGTTAAAACTGGAAGCATCC
>CAMAMB010000009.1 GCA_945836755.1 uncultured Bacteroidales bacterium | reverse complement strand
AGCATCCCCGTTAAAACTGGAAGCATCCCCGTTAAAACTGGAAGCATCCCCGTTAAAACTGGAAGCATCCCCGTTATTTTTAGAAGCATCCCCGTCGCGGCGAGAAGCCTACCCGTCAGGTGCGCCACCGGCGATGCGGAGAGCAAACTCTGACACAAGGGCGCTGTATGTAGGTATATATATGTACATTTGCAGCCGACAAACATGTCCCACCATTCACTGTGACCGCCTATGCGCATCTTCCCCTTACACATTGACTTTAAGAAACGAGTGCCCTCGGCCTTCATTTCGCTGCTCCCCCTCGTGGTGCTTGTCGGCCTGCTGGTAGTGGTGGTGCAGGTGTATGGCAGCGATGCCCTCTCGGGGGCGAGCCAGGTCACCCTGCTGGCAGCCAGCGCGCTGTGCGTCTTCTTAGGCATGGTCTTCCTGAAAGTGCCCTGGAAGGACTTCGAGAAGGCCGTGACCGACAACATCGCCAATGTGGGCAGCGCCCTGATTATCCTCCTCCTTATCGGAGCGCTGAGCGGGGCGTGGATGACGAGTGGGGTAGTGCCTACGCTGATATACTACGGCGTCGAGATCATCCGCCCGGAGGTGTTTCTGGCTTCGAGTTGCGTGATATGTGCCCTTGTGAGCGTGATGACGGGCTCTTCATGGACCACCGTGGCCACCCTCGGCATTGCGCTTATGGGCATAGGCAGGGCACAGGGCTTCGCCGACGGGTGGATAGCGGGTGCCATCATCAGCGGCGCCTACTTCGGCGACAAGATTTCGCCGCTGTCCGACACCACGGTGCTGGCCTCCGGCTCGGTGGGCGTGCCGCTGTTCAAGCACATCCGCTACATGATGCTGACCACGGTGCCCTCGATGGTCATTGCGCTGACAGTGTTTGCGCTGGCGGGTTTTGCGTTTGAGCCGAGCAGCACGACGGCGGTGGCCCACTTCCGCGCTGCCCTCTCAGAGCGCTACGACCTCAGTCTGTGGCTGCTCGCTGTGCCGCTGTTGACGGGCGTGATGATAGCGCGCCGACTGCCACCCATTATCACGCTCTTTTTGAGCGCGTTGATGGCCACGCTGGCCGGCCTCGTCGTGCAGCCGGACGTGTTGGGCGAAGTGGGCGACGGCAGCCTGTTCAAGGGGGCTATGCTCAGCCTTTACGGCAGTACATCGCTGCCCACGTCCGACCCCATGCTCACCTCGCTGGTGGCCACCCGCGGCATGGCGGGCATGATGCAGACCATCTGGCTCATAGTCTGCGCCATGTGTTTCGGCGGCACGATGGCCGCGGGCGGCATGGTACGCGGCATCACCGACCTCTTCGTCAGCATGGTGAGCGGTCGCAAGAGCCTGGTGGGCGCCACGGTGGGCACGGGGCTCATGCTCAACCTCGCCGTGGCCGACCAGTATATATGTATCCTGCTCAACGGCAGCCTCTTCAAGCACATCTACGACCGTCAGGGTTATGAGCGGCGTCTGCTGAGCCGCTCCACGGAAGACTCTGTGACCGTCACCTCTGTGCTGGTGCCGTGGAACACTTGCGGCATGACGCAGAGCACGGTGCTGGGGGTGTCCACGCTCACTTATCTGCCGTATTGCTTTTTCAACCTCGTCAGCCCCGTGATGAGCGTCTGTGTGGCCATGGTGGGCTACAAGGTGTTTCGCAAGGAGCCGGCAGGTGGAGGTTCTTCGGGCAAGTAGCCGCCGGCTCGCCGGGTATATGGCAAAAAAAGAGAGGGAGGCATCCGGCTGTGGATGCCTCCCTTTATCGTTGTTCCGCTGACGTGTGAGAAGGTTCAGTGGAGCGTTGTCATTTTTTCTGGCTGCCGGCCTTGGCTGTGGCCTTGGTGTCAAGCACTCTGTATCGAGGTGTCTGCTGTGCGAGGGCCTGCTGGCGTTTTTCCTCGGCGCGTTGTTTCCATTCGCTCATGGTGTACGATTCGCCGGTGGCCGGGTCTATGAATTTGCTTTCAGGCAGCTTGTGTGCAGCGAGCAGGTCGTTGATGTTGGGGTCATTGACATGGCCAATTTCTTCAACCTGTACGGCCACCACTCCGGCGGCCACCATGCCGAGCTCTTTGGCTGCGGCCATGGAGAGGTCTACTACGCGTCCGCGGCAATATGGCCCGCGGTCGTTGACCTTGACTACCACTTCCTTGCCGTTGTTGACGTTGCGCACCTTCAGCAGGGTGCCGAAGGGCAGAGTGCGGTGGGCGCAGGTGAGACTGTCTTTGTGGTAGCGTGAGCCGTCGCTGGTGCGACGTCCGTGTAGGGAGTTACCATAATAAGATGCCTTGCCGGCGGCTTGGGCAAAGGCTGCGGTGGTCGTAGTGAGTAAGAGGGCTGTGAGTAGGAGTAAGATTTTCTTTAACTGCATTGTGATAGTTTTATCACGAAGACCGTCGGGTCATCGTGGCGTCCTCGTGGGCCTTAGTGGCCTCTTGCAAGTGTAGCCATACTGCAAGCGGAGGCGCCGTGGTCAGCGGAGTGAGTGTCGCATGTGGGGTCGGGCTGCGGGTAGGCAGCGTGTCGCGCCCGGCGACTTACAAGGTGTACCCTGACGGTGGTATGAGAGTGCCGCTCCCTGTGTTGGCCTTGATGGTGGGCCTGTCGCTCTGTGTCTGTGAACTTGGGAAGGGGCTTTGCGTAGGCCCGTTGCTTCGGCGTGCAGGCTGTCGGTCCGCGGGCTATGCTCGATGGCCCTGGGCGGCAGCGTGCCTCTCTCTTCGTGAGGTTTGCGGGTGCAAAGGTACAGCTTTTTAGCCACCCGGCCAAGGCTTCCCCCTTATCTATCACCACTTTAACGTTTCGGCCCACGGCTTTCAGACAGCCTTTCCGAGGCGTTGGGCGAGGGCTGTGACGTAGGCCCAAACTGCTCAGAACGACCGCCCTGTGGGCATTTCGGCACGACGAAGATACTGTTAACGAGTGTTGCGATAGAGAGCCGCGGCGAGGGTGAGGGTCGCTGCCCGGCGGGGCGATATTTAACATTTTCGCAGTCCTTCAATCCGTGCCCGGTGCGGGCTGCGCCGCATGCCGGTGACGGGAGCTGCGGGCCACGGAGGGCGGGGCGCGGGGCGCTGACCGCATATTTGCCGGGCGGCGGTTTTCCCTTTCGCCTAATTATCACTACCTTTGCTGCCGTTCCTGCCGCCGCGCCGCCGAGGGGTGCTTCCATTGCAGCCCGCGACACGCAGCCCCCCCTGCCGAAAGCGGGCAGGCAGCCCCTACTCAACGACAAGCCATGAAGCCTTTTTCACCTCTCCTCTGCGCCCTGCTCGTGTGGCTCACGCCCTTTGCGGCAGCGGTGGCAGTGGCTCAGGGAGCCTATCCCTACGTAGAGCCGACCATGATATATACGACGGCCGACGGCGAAACGGTCGAAGAGACCACCTTCGACGGCGACGCCCCCCTTGACGTGCACTTTGAGGCCCGTCCGCAGAACCTCGGCGACTGGGAAGCGCGCTACGAGTGGCAGTTTACGCGCCAGGGAGAGACATCCCCCTTCCTCACCCGCTACGAAGAGCAGACCGACTACCGCTTCACAGGCTCCGGCACCTACCAGGTGAAGCTCCTCGTCACCTTCGTCAAGGGCGACGACACCATAGAGTGGGACGAGATGGATGCCCCCTTCACCCTCACCTTCGCCGAGTCGAAGCTCGAAGTGCCCAACGCCTTCACCCCCAACGGCGACGGCATCAACGACATCTTCAGAGTGAAGGAGGGACACCGCAGCATACTCTCGTTCAAGGGCATCATCTTCAGCCGGTGGGGGAAGAAAATCTTTGAGTGGACCGACATCAACAGCGGGTGGGACGGACGCACGGGAGGCAAGAACGCCCCCGACGGAGCCTACTACCTGCGCATCGAGGCCAAGGGCGCCGACGGCAAGAACTATGAGATAAAGAAGGTCATCAACCTCCTTCGCGGATACTCGGAGGCAGGCAGCGCCGGTAACGCCACTCCCTGACGCCCCAAGCCTGCGGCCTCGACCCACGCCGCCCATCATCCACATGAACGAACAAGCTGACAGCAAGATCGAAATACTCGGAGCTCGCGTCCACAACCTCAAAAACGTGGACGTGAGCCTGCCGCGTTACAGCCTCACCGTCATCACCGGCCTCTCCGGCTCAGGCAAGAGCTCCTTGGCCTTCGACACCCTCTACGCCGAGGGGCAGCGACGCTACATCGAGACCTTCTCGGCCTATGCACGCAACTTCCTCGACAACCTCGAACGCCCCGACGTAGACAATATCACCGGCCTCAGCCCCGTTATCAGCATCGAGCAGAAAACCACCAACAAGAACCCACGCTCCACCGTGGGCACCGTCACAGAAATCTACGACTTCCTGCGACTGCTCTACGCCCGAGCCGCCGATGCCTACTCCTACGAGACGGGAGAGCGCATGGTCAAATACACGGAAGACAAGATAGTCGACCTCATCCTCCAGCGCTACGAAGGCCACAAGGTATACCTGCTCGCCCCCCTCGTGCGCAGCCGCAAGGGCCACTACAAGGAGCTCTTCGAGACCGTACGCCGCAAAGGCTTTCTCACCGTCAGGGTCGACGGCGAGCTGCACGAAGTTAGCCAGGGAATGAAGGTAGACCGCTACAAGAACCACGACATCGAAGTGGTCATAGACCGCCTCATAGTGCGCAGCAAGGACGCCGAGCGCCTCCGTACGAGCGTGCAGCAGGCCCTCGGACAGGGCAACGGCCTCATGCAGGTGCTCGACGACGCCGACGGCAAGGCCCGCTTCTTCTCCAAGCAGCTCATGTGTCCCACCACGGGGCTGAGCTACCGCGAACCGGCCCCCCACAACTTCTCCTTCAACTCCACGCAGGGCGCATGCCCCAAGTGTAAAGGCCTCGGCGTGGTCAGCGTCATGGACCGCTCCAAGGTGATGCCCCACCCGGCCCTCTCCATACGCGAAGGCGGCCTCGCACCCCTCGGCAAGTATCGCAATACGCTTATATTCCATCAGATAGAAGCCGTGCTGCGTAGCTACGACTGCGACCTCACTACCCCCATCGCCGACATACCCGAGGAAGCCCTCGACGAAGTGCTCAACGGACACCCGGGACGTCTCTGTATTCCCGCCGAGGTGGCACACACCACCGAAGACTACTACGTGGACTTCGACGGACTGGCCAAGTATGTGCGGCAAATGGCCGACGCCGACATCTCAGCAGCCACGCAGCGATGGGTCGACCAGTTCTCCATGACGGCCGACTGCCCCCTCTGCCACGGCGACCGCCTCCACAGAGAGGCACTCAGCTACCGCCTCGCCGGAAAGAACATCGCCGAGCTGGCGCGCATGGACATAGCCTCCCTCTACGACTGGCTCAGCCACGTCGAAGACCGCCTCGAGCCCAAGAACAAGGCCATCGCCCACGAGATACTCAAGGAGCTGCTCACACGCCTCAGGTTCCTGCTCGACGTGGGCCTCGACTACCTCTCCCTCCACCGCCCGGCGCAGTCGCTCAGCGGCGGCGAGAGCCAGCGCATACGCCTGGCCACACAGATAGGCAGCCGTCTGGTCAACGTGCTCTACATACTCGACGAGCCCAGCATAGGCCTCCACCAGCGCGACAACGACCGCCTCATACGCTCCCTCAAAGAGCTCCGCGACATGGGCAACACCGTCGTCGTCGTCGAGCACGACAAGGACATGATGCTCGCTGCCGACTACATCGTCGACATGGGGCCGCGCGCCGGACGCCATGGAGGCGAGGTGGTATTCCAAGGCACGCCTGCCGAGATGCTGCGCACTCACAGCCTCACCGCCGACTACCTCACCCGCCGCCTCGAGATACCCACGCCACTCACCCGCCGCAAGGGCAACGGCCACAGCCTCACGCTCAGAGGCGCCACCGGCAACAACCTCAAGGGCGTCGACGTCAGCTTCCCCTTAGGCTGCCTCATCGGCGTCACCGGCGTATCGGGGTCGGGCAAGTCGACCCTCATCAACGAGACCCTCCTGCCCATCCTTACACGCCACTTCTACCGCGCCCTCAAGGAGCCGCTACCCTACACCGCCCTCGAAGGCATCGACCACATCGACAAGGTCGTGGCCGTAGACCAGAGCCCCATCGGACGCAGCCCGCGCTCCAACCCCGCCACCTACACCGGCGTCTTCGCCGACATACGCAGCCTCTTCGTGGCCCTCACTGAGTCTAAGATGAGGGGATACAAGGCGGGGCGCTTCAGCTTCAACGTCAAGGGCGGGCGATGCGAAACGTGCAAGGGCAACGGCTACAAGACCATCGAGATGAACTTCCTGCCCGACGTCTACGTGCCCTGCGAAGCCTGCCACGGCAAGCGCTACAACCACGAAACCCTCGAGGTGCGCTTCAAGGGGAAAAGCATAGCCGACGTGCTCGACATGACCATCAACCAGGCCGTCGACTTCTTCGAGCACGTGCCTGCCATCCTCCACAAGATACGCACTCTCCGCGAGGTAGGCCTCGGCTACATCAAGCTCGGGCAGTCCTGCACCACCCTCTCGGGCGGCGAGAGCCAGCGCGTCAAGCTGGCCACAGAGCTCGCACGCCGCGACACCGGCCGCACGCTCTACATACTCGACGAGCCCACCACCGGCCTCCACTTCGAGGACATCCGCGTGCTCATGGACGTGCTCCAGACCCTCGTCAGCAGGGGCAACACCGTCATCGTCATCGAGCACAACCTCGACGTCATCAAGGTGGCCGACCACCTCATCGAGATGGGCCCCGAAGGCGGACGCGCAGGCGGCCAGGTCGTCTTCTGCGGTACGCCCGAGCAGATGGTGGCCCAGGGCAGGGGATACACAGCCCCCTTCTTGGCCAAGGAGATGGGCCGCCGTACATCCTCCCACACCGAAACCTCTTAATATTCACCTATAAAATCTTTATCTCCTATGTTTGAAGGACAACCCAAGGGCTTATGGGCCCTCGCCTTGGCCAACACGGGCGAACGCTTCGGCTACTACACCATGCTCGCCGTGTTCACCCTCTTCCTGCAAGCCAACTTCCACTTCGACGAGAAGTTCACGAGCACCATCTTCTCCAGCTTCCTCATGCTGGTCTACTTCCTCCCCCTCTTCGGCGGCATGCTGGCCGACAAGTTTGGCTACAGCAAGATGGTCACCATCGGCATCTTCGTCATGTTCGTGGGCTACGTGCTCATGGCGCTGCCCCTCGGCGCCAATGTCTTCGCCATCATCGTCATGGCGGCCTCGCTGCTCTTCATCAGCCTGGGCACAGGTCTCTTCAAGGGTAACCTCCAGGTCATGGTCGGCGACCTCTACAACGAGCCACGCTACGCCGACAAGCGCGACAGCGGCTTCAGCCTCTTCTACATGGCCATCAACATCGGCGCCATGTTTGCCCCCACAGCTGCCATCAAGATCATGGAGTGGGCACAGGCTTCGCTCGGAGTGAGCGAGGCTGACTCTTACCACTTCGCCTTTGCCGTGGCCTGCGCCTCCCTCATCGTCTCCATCGCCATTTACTACCTCGGCATGCCCACCTTCCGCCACGTCATCACCACCACCAAGGCGAAGACGGCCACCGATGCCGAGAAGGCTCCGGCCGACGAACTCTCACCCGCAGAGACCCGCGAACGCATCACCTGCCTCATCCTCGTCATGGCAGTCGTCATCTTCTTCTGGATGGCCTTCCACCAGAACGGCCTCACCCTCACCTTCTTCGCACGCGACTACACCGCCGCCTCCTCAGCCGGCCTGCAGTCCATGATGTTCGACGTGACCAATCTCGTGGCCGCCATCTTCATGGTCTACGGCGCTTTCGCCCTCTTCCAGAACAAGGGCCTCAAGGCCAAGTCTATCGGAGCAGCCTTCGTAGCCCTCCCCGCAGGCTATCTCTACTGGAAATACACGCAGCTCTCCGCTCCCATTTCCATCAGCGCCCCTATCTTCCAGCAGTTCAACCCTTGCTTCGTGGTCTTGCTGACCCCCGTGAGCATCGCCTTCTTCGGATGGCTTGCCAAGAAGGGTAAAGAGCCCAAGTCGCCCGTCAAGATCGGCCTCGGCATGCTCGTGGCCACCTGCGCCTACCTCCTCATGATTGCCGGCTCTGTGGGCCTCCCCGTGCCCACCTACACCGACGGCGTCAACGACCACATGGCCAACGTCACCCCCAACCTCCTCGTCAGCACCTACCTCATCCTCACCTTTGCCGAGCTCCTGCTCAGCCCCATCGGCATCTCCTTCGTCAGCAAGGTGGCTCCCCCCAAGTATAAGGGCATGATGATGGGTGCCTGGTTCGTCTCCACCGCCCTCGGCAACTTCCTCGTGCAGATACCCGGCTATCTCTGGGGCCTCGACCTTACCATCGTCTGGGGCGTGCTTGCTGCCATCTGCCTCGTGGCTGCCCTCTTCATCTTCTCCATTATCAAGAAGCTCAACCGGGTGAGCTAAGTGCTCGCCGCGCCTCTCTCCCCTTACGTCTCAGGGCAGGCTCTCCTTCGCGGGGTGCCTGCCCTGAGTGTGGTGGTATATATATAAGGTGTGGTCCATGTGTCGCCGCCGACACACAGACCACACCTTGCCGCTTTCTTGCCCCCGGAGGCTCGCCTTCGTCGGCGTCGGCGCCGGGCCTCGCGCTACTCCCTGCGCAGCAGCCGGCTCATCTCCCACATCACGATGCCCGCCGTCACACTGACGTTCAGCGAGTGTTTCGTGCCGTACTGCGGTATCTCGATGGCGCCGTCGCAGGCGTCGACCACAGCCTGGTCCACCCCCTTCACCTCGTGGCCCAGCACGAGGGCATGCAGCCGGCCCGCTTCGGGGCGTACGTCCCCCAGTTTCTGCGAGCCTTCCACCTGTTCCACTGCCCACACCGTCGCTTTACGTTCTCGCAGGTGGGCGATGGCTTCGAGCGTGGACTTGAAGTAGCGCCACTCCATGCTGTCTTCTGCGCCGAGGGCCGTCTTGTGTATCTCGGCCGAGGGTGGGGTGGCGGTAATGCCGCAGAGGTAGACGGCCTCTACGGCAAAGGCGTCGGCGCTGCGCAACACGCTGCCCACGTTGTGGAGCGAGCGCACGTTGTCGAGCACTACTATTACGGGCAGCTTGGGTGCTTGGCGAAAGGCTGCCACGTCGAGGCGGTCCATCTCTTCGATGGTGAGTTTCTTCATGATGCCGGGGGCTTAGGTGGTCAGAATGTGCCGGCGCCCCTTCCTGCGGCCTGGGGTGCGTAGAGGGCGTGGCGGGCGGGTGGAGTGGGGCGGCTTATGCCTTGAAGGCGCGGCCGAGGGCGCGGGCGGCGGCCAGGTCGTCGGCTCCTACGCCCTGCTTCCACTCTATGGGAGGGCTCACGAGCTGCATCTTCATCTGCTCGTTGTATCGCTCTATACACTTGACGGCTTGGCTGCTCCACGTGAAGCCACCAAACACGCCCAGCTTGTGCTTGGCCACAGAGCGGCCGGCCAGTCGCTTGAGCAGGTCCTCCACCACGGGGAAGACGCCGCCGTTGTACGTGGGTCCGCCTACGGCCACGCAGCTGTAGCGGAAGATGTCCAGGAGTACGTACGAGGGCTGGCTCACGCTGAGGTTGTGTATGACGATGCGCCGCATGCCGGCCTCTGCGGCACCTTCGGCCACAGCTTCGGCCATGCGCTGTGTGTGGCCGTACATGCTGCCGTAGCAGATGACGAGGCCCTCTTCCGTCTCGCCGGCCGAGAAGCGCCGGTACGTCTCGATGGCGCGGCCTATTTCGTTGACCCACACGGGGCCGTGGGTGGAGCATATCATGCGCAGGTCGAGGCTGCCGAGTTTCTGCAGGCCCTTTTGCACGGGGGCGCCAAACTTGCCTAAGATCGCGGCGTAGTAGCGCTCCATCTCGGGCCAGTAGTCGTGGGTGTCCATCTCGGTGTCCACGATGTGGCCGTTCAGGGCCCCGAAGCAGCCGAATGCGTCGCCGCTGAAGAGGATGCCCTCCGTCTCGCAGTAAGTCATCATGGTCTCGGGCCAGTGGAGCATGGGCGTCAGGTAGAAGCGCAGCCGGTGGTGGCCCAGGCTGAGGCTGTCGCCGTCGCCCACGCAGAGGTCGCCTTCGTGACGTGCGCCGTAGAAGCCGTCCACCATCTCGAGTGTCTTCGCGTTGCCCACGAGGCGCACTCCGGGGTAGTATTTGCGGATGAGGGCCAGCGAACCGCTATGGTCGGGCTCCATGTGGTTGACAATGAGGTAGTCGATGGGGCGCTCGCCTATGATGGCCTGTATCTTCTCTATATATTCGCCGAAGAAGGCCGCGTCGACGGTGTCGACAAGGGCCACTGCCTCGCTGTCGGCAATGAGGTAGGAGTTATACGATACTCCTTGGGGAAGAAACCATAGTCCTTCGAAGCGGTGCTTCACGCGGTCGTTCACACCGACGTAGTGTACATGTCCTTTGAGTGTCATAGTGTTTGAAGTGATATGGGGTGCAAAGATAGTGCAAGGCGAAGGCACTGGGGCGGAAAAGACGAAGTTTTTTCCGGCCACATTGCTGAGCCGCAGCCTATCTACTCCAAAGATAGTGCAAGGCGAGAGAGGCGTAGGGGCAAAGCCGAAGGATTTGGCCTTCCCTCTTCCGAGCCGCCGCCTGTCTACTCTAAAGATAGTGCAAGGCGAGAGAGGCGTAAGGGCAAAGCCGCAGGGTCTTCCGGCCTTGCTTCCGCGCCACGTCCCACACACAGAGGCCGGACCCCGCTTGTCCGGGCCCGGCCTCCTTTAGGTATGCCTGTCGCCGCTGCTGCGTGGGCAGCGGCCTATGTTGCGTGTCGTAGGTTAGAGCTGCGGACCGGCGGCTACGAGGGCCTTACCGGCTGCATTGCCTTCGTACTTGGCGAAGTTCTTGATGAAGCGGGCGGCGAGGTCCTTAGCCTTCTCTTCCCACTGAGCGGCTTCTGCGTAGGTGTCGCGGGGGTCGAGAATGTGGGGGTCCACTCCGGGGAGCTCGGTGGGCACTACGAAGTTGAAGAAGGGGATCACCTTCGTGGAAGCCTTTTCGATGCTGCCGTCGAGGATGGCGTCGATGATGCCGCGGGTGTCGCGGATGGAGATGCGCTTGCCCGTGCCGTTCCAGCCGGTGTTCACGAGATAAGCCTTGGCACCGTTGGCCTCCATCTTCTTGACGAGCTCAGCTGCATACTTCGTGGGGTGCAGCTCGAGGAAGGCCTGGCCGAAGCAGGCAGAGAAGGTGGGAGTGGGCTCGGTGATGCCGCGCTCTGTGCCGGCGAGCTTAGCGGTGAAGCCGGAGAGGAAGTAGTACTGGGCCTGGTCGCTACTGAGGATAGAGACGGGGGGCAGTACACCGAAGGCGTCGGCCGAGAGGAAGATTACCTGCTTGGCAGCCGGGCCCTTGCTGATGGGCTTCACGATGTTCTGGATGTGGTCGATGGGGTAGCTCACGCGGGTGTTCTCCGTCACGCTCTTGTCGGCGAAGTCTATCTTGCCGTCGGCGGCCACGGTGACGTTCTCCAGGAGGGCGTTGCGCTTGATGGCGCCGTAGATGTCGGGCTCGCTCTCCTTGTCGAGGTTAATCACCTTGGCGTAGCAGCCGCCTTCGTAGTTGAAGACGCCGTTGTCGTCCCATCCGTGCTCGTCGTCGCCGATGAGCTTACGCTTCGGGTCGGTGGAGAGGGTGGTCTTGCCGGTGCCGGAGAGGCCGAAGAAGATGGCCGTGCTCGTCTCGTCCATGTTGGTGTTGGCCGAGCAGTGCATCGAGGCGATGCCCTTCAGGGGGTTGTAGTAGTTCATCATGGAGAACATGCCCTTCTTCATCTCGCCGCCGTACCAGGTGTTGATGATCACCTGTTCGCGGCTGGTGATGTTGAAGACCACGGCGGTCTCGCTGTTGAGGCCCAGCTCCTTATAGTTCTCTACCTTGGCCTTGGAGGCGTTGTAGACGATGAAGTCGGGTTCGAAGTCGGCGAGCTCCTCCTCGGTGGGGCGGATAAACATGTTCTTCACGAAGTGGGCCTGCCAGGCCACTTCCATGATGAAGCGCACAGCCATGCGGGTCTCCTTGTTGGCGCCGCAGAAGCCGTCTACCACGAAGAGACGCTTGTTCGAAAGCTCCTTCTGAGCCAGCTCCTTGACAGCGGCCCAGGCTTCCTGAGAGGCGGGCTTGTTGTCGTTCTTATATTCGTCGCTGGTCCACCACACGGTGTCCTTGGAGTTCTCGTCCATCACGATGAACTTGTCTTTGGGCGAACGTCCGGTGTAGATACCTGTCATTACGTTGACGGCGTTGAGCTCGGTGTTCTGGCCCACTTCGAAGCCTTCGAGACCGGCCTTGGTCTCTTCTTCAAAAAGCTGCTCGTAAGAGGGGTTGTGCACAATCTCGGTCACACCGGTGATGCCGTACTTGCTTAAATCTAATGTTGCCATTGGGGTATAAAATTAGGGAGTAAATAATAGCGGGTTACCTCGCGCAAGGGCCTTCGCCTACTTACGCGAAGCAAAAGTAGTAAAAAGTAGGTACCCCCATCTCTTTTTCACAGACTTTTTACTACACACCTGATTTTTGGAAGACAGATAGCGCAGTTTGCCCCCATCGCGCTGCCTCAGATGACGTCTGCGGCCGAGCCACCTGGACATAAGCGAAGGCCGCCACCTGCACCCGGTGAAATCTACATGTACATCCCGTTTTTCCTACATGTACATGCCGTTTTTCCTACATGTACATCCCGTTCAAACTACATGTACATGCCGTTCAAACTACATGTACATGCCGTTTTTCCTACATGTACATGCCGTTCGACCTACATGTACATCCAAGAGGTCCGGCCTCTGCGTCAGGACGCTTCTGTCACGCTCCGCCCCATGGCCGTCATGGGCTGCGCAGCGCGCGGAACGCCCTCACCGCCCTCTCGCCACCACTCCTATATTATATATATGGTCTACACCCCGGAGCCGACGGCCCTGCCTCTGCCCCGACAAAGCCCCGCTGAAGCCCGCTGCACAAGGGCTCTCCAAAAAAATAATAAAAAAGTGGGCTAAAAGGAATTGATTTTCAAGGATAATGCCGTAACTTTGCACCCGCATTCTGGCGAAGGCCCCGGCTACACTATGAAATCAACCCTCTGCTACGGGCCACGCCACGCACTAAGAATTAAGTTGTCCATCTCCCTAAACGTCTGAGCGCATCTTACGTACACGATGAACGCCACATGCTCACGGCACACTACGCCGGACGGGCCGGCAAGACTATCACACCACACACTTACTTACCTTCACATGGAACGAAGATGCCGCGCCGCTTACGCTATGTCGTATAAGTTGATGTAGAACAAGTTTCCTCTATCAGGGTGTCGCCCCCACACTGCCGGGCCGACACGTCACACGGTATCCTTGGTCGCACCGCCCACTCAGGGAGGTTTGTACCGAGGGTAGCTCGCTACAAGCGCTATCTGAAATTTCACTCAATTAATATTATCAAACCATTATTATTCACCCTATGAGAAAACTTACTTTTCTGCTCATGCTCGTCCTCACCTTCGCGTCGGGACTCAGCATGAAGGCACAGGAGTCGTCCACCGGATGGTATGCTCCGGGTGAGCGTCTTGATGTCACCACCATCGAAGCGGGCACAGACGTCTTCATCTACTCCATGTGCTACGTCAACGGCGATGCAAGCTCAAACTTCTCCCGCTTCATTGTCAACAACGGCAATAGCGCTACCACGTTTGCCGGTTCTCCCACCTCGCTGGTGACCAAAACCCTGGGTCACATGTGGCGCGTGCGCTCTGTTGAGCCCGTAACCCGCACAGAAACTGTGACCGACAGTGAAGGACATGAGACCACCGTGACCTACACCGGCACCCAGCTCACCTTCAGCCGTAACAAGGGCTCCGAAACGACTAACTACTACTGGGGCATCGGCGGTGCAACCGGCAACACTAGTGCCGGTGACGCCCAGAAGTTCGTCCTCACCAAGTGGAAGACGCAAAACCCCTACGTCGGCGGCACGTCCAAGGCGGGCGCTGACGTACAACTCGAAGCCGCCGACGGTAGCATCATCCCCCAGTCTTCACTCACCGACGACGACCGCGTCTACCTCATGTGCGCCCTCAGCGGCAAGGCCATCAATACCAACAATGGTACTTACCAGACCAACCTCACCTACGGCTACCCCGTGGCGCTCTACAGCGTGAGGGAGGTTCCCGTGCCTGCCGACCCCCTCGGCTTCCATGTATCTGCTGCTCCCACCACGACCGACGGCGTGACCGTATGGAGCAACGACACCAAGTGGTACAAGCTCAAGATGGAAAGCTCCTCCTGGCGCTACGTAGAGACCAGCGGTAGCTACACCGACGCTTCCGACAAGCTGACCATCAACAAGACAGCCTCCAGCAGCCTCTTCACCGGCGCATGGGCCGTAGTTGCTGACAACGACGGCGGCTATAAGTTCTACAACATGGGCGAAGGTCCCTCCAAGGTGCTCGGCGTGACGGGCAGCGAGGGTGGAGCACGCACCTCTATGGTGGATGCTACCAACCCCGGCAACGGAGTGACCACCACCTTCGATATCACTTACCACACCGACGGCTACTGGTACATCAAGAAGCACGGCACCCCCAATGAGTATATCAACAACCGCGACTACTATGTAGCCCTCTGGAATAGCGAAGCCGCTCTCGGCAACTCCGGCTCCAGCTTCGCGTTCGAAGCCATCGACGACGTCAGCGCCTACGCTACTGCCGCCCAGAACAAGCTGCTCGGCCGCGTAGGCATGTGGAAGAAAGTGCCCGCCATCTGGGACAACGCCACTGCCGCCTACGACGCCCTCAACGTAACCCTCTCTGCGACGGTGACCAACGCCGAACTCGTCGCCGCCGCCACCGCCCAGAAGGCCGCCGGCGCAGCCTTCGTGACTGCTGTCAACGACCAGCGCGTCACACTCTCTAACTGTTCTACGTCTCCCGCTGGACGTGTTAACTCCTTTATGTATTTTGACAGCAGTAGCAATACTGTGAAGGGACGAAACGCCGCCACACAGAATACCAATAACACCTTAGACGAGGTGTTTACCCTCAAGGCTTGTGACGATATCACCCTCAAAATTTACAACGCCACTGCCAATAAGTATATTGGTACACCCGGCGGAGACAATACCAGCTTTGTAAATGAAGCGACTGCTGCTGGCTTCGACATTCACACTGCCGATGACTTCGCGGACAACAGCGTGGTGTTCTGTGTGAACGGCACCGCTACTATGCACCTGCTTGGCGATCTCAACGTGACCAGCTGGTCCAGCAAGACCGACCGAGGCTCTAGATGGCTGCTCAGCACCGACGTCTCTCGCCACGAGCTGAACACGGCCATCGTCAACGCCACCACCTGGAAGAACAACCTCGAGACGCTCGTCAGCAACCTCGTTACGGCCAAGAAGATCAGCGTGAAGCCGACTTCCCTCACCGTGACCCTGCCCGTAGCCCTCACCAAGGCCCAGAGCGCATTCGACGACGCCGCAGGCACGCCGGCTACCCGCACCGCCGCTGCCACCGCCCTCAACGCAGCCCTCACCAAGGCCCAGGGCGCATGGCTCGGCGAGCTCGGCACTGCCCAGCAGTTCCGCCTCAAGAACCACGCCATCACCACCGTGACCACGGTGGACGAAGTGACCACTACGACCTACTACTACCTCACCATGGAGCAGGCCAAGACCAGCGACAACAAAGGCAACGCCATCCTCGCCGCCTTCGACGAGAACGACGTGAACCAAATCTTCACCCTCGTGCAGGGCACCGGCAACAACGCCGGCAAGTACATCCTCGTGTCTAACGGCAAGCAGCTCACCGACCTCGGCTACTGGAACACCGACATGACCAACGCCGGCACTCCCTACACCTTCGTAGAAGTAGACCTCGCCAACAGCCTCTTCCGCGTACGCACCACCCAGGGCCTCCTCGGCCCCAACGCCGACGTGACCGGCCAGAACGTAAGCGCAAGCAACAACAAGTTCATCTACACCAACCACACCGGCACTCGCGACAACCTGACTTGGGAGCTCGAGTTCATCGCGCCCACCCTCAGCGGGACCTTAGACAAGGCTTCGCTTCAGGCCACCCTCAACGCCCAGAACTGGGTAGCGACCAACTCTCTGAACATCGTCAACCAGACTGCACCCAGCCTCCAGGCCTACAACGACATCAGAACCTACGCTGAGCAGGTGAATAACGGCACTACCGGCAGCACCCTTACGCAGATTGACGTCAACACCGCCGAGGCTGAGCTGAAGGCTGCCTACCAGCAGCTGCTCGCTAACTTCGTCAGCGAGGCCGGCCCCACTCAGGGCTACCTCCTGCAGTACTACCACCCGACCAACTACACCGCTAGGGACCTCTACCTCACCTTCAACACCGGCGAGTTCACCGAGACCAACGTAGTGAACGCCCTCCAGCTCAAAGAGCGCAGCGCCGCCACCCAGCAGAACGTTCAGTTCGTCAGCGCCGGCAGCAACAACTCCTTCTACATCCGCGAAGGCTTCAACAAGAAGCTGGTGGGCGAAAGTACTTCCTACAACTGGAACCCCATGCTCAAGGATAACGGCGTGGCCTACACCATTGAGCTCGCCACCATCGACGGCATCGACAGCCTCCTCGTAGCCCGCCTCCATAATGTACGTGGCTATCTCGGTTGCGACCTGAAGAAGGGAGTACATACCGCAGTAGCAGCCAACGACTATCTCTACACCAACAACAGCGCGGAGAACTACTGGATTATCAAGCCCTGCGTAAGCCCCGACCTTGTCATCACCCTCCACAACCTGATTGCTAAGGCCCGCCGCTACGAAGCCCATTTAGGCACAAGCCTCGGACAGTACACCAACCCCGCCGGACATGACAGCGCAGCTCTCGCCTACTTCAACGACTACTACACCGACATGATTAACGAGACCGGCGACTTCGCAGGCCAAGCCAAGACCAACTCAGGTGTCAAAGCAATCATCGACGGCGTGTACAACACCATGGTCTTCCCCTTCACCATCAACAGGCCCACGCCCACCAAGCTCTACCGCTTCAAGGGTAAGGCCAGCGGCAAGTATATGTGTGCTACCAGCACCGGGCAGATGAGCATGGTGGACGACATGGACCTCCCCGGCACCATCTTCCTGCTCTCTGAAGGCGCTGAGATAGACCGCGAGACCGGCTACAAGTTCCTCAGCTACAACACCGGCTACTACAACAAGGATACCCACAGCAACGGTGCCCCCGCCGCCGACGGCAACTCCTTCCGCATCTACGAAAGCGAAGGTGACACCCTGAGCCTGACCTACTACACCCTGAAGAGCAACTACTCAGGCTCCAAGTACGTCTTCGATAACGGCAACCAGAGCAACCCCCGCGTTGACCGCAACAGCGGATACGCCGTCAACAACTGCGACTGGACCATCGAGGAGGTAACGTGGCTCCCCGTGCCCATCAGCCAGACCGCCAAGTTCGGCACCTTCTACAGCCCCGTGCCCCTCGCCATCTCCGATACCTATTACTCTGAAGGCGCACGCATCATCTTCTACACCGGCGCCATCAACGGCGAGTCAGGCAACCTCGACCTCACCAGGGTGACGACCAACATCCCGGCCAACACCCCCGTCGTTACCCAGTATGTAGCACACGAAAGATACAAGAACGGCTGCGCCTACCTCAAGATAGCCGAGAGCGCCGACGCCCTCGCAGGCTCCAACGACCTCAGAGGTACACTCGAGACCATCAATAAGCCCACCGACCAGGGCAGCATCTACACCCTGCAGCGTCCCGCCGGCAAGCCCACCGGTTTCTACCTCCACGGCGGCAACACCGTCAAGGGTTGCAGAGCTTACCTCCCCCTCGCCCTTGACGCACCCGCACCCGCAGGCTTCAGCTTTAACTTCGGCACCGCCACCGGCATCGACGAAGTGAGTGTTGAAAACCGCAACGACGTCATCTACGACCTCAGCGGCCGCCGCGTGCAGAAGGCTACCAACGGTCTCTACATTATCAACGGCAAGAAAGTGCTGGTAAAGTAAGTATCTCATAATATTCCCCCTCACACACGCCACCACGGCAGCGCCTGCGGCCTCCACACCGCGGCGCCGCCAGGGCGCGGTGAGACAGGACTAACACACGACAAGCATGAAGAAATTATATATCAGCCCCCTTACCCAGCAGATTCAGATGTCTGTAGAAGGCACCCTCGCCCTCAGCCTCCTCGTAGACCAGTCAGGCCAAAGCTACGACGGCGAGCAGCTGTCTGACAAGAAGGACAACCCCATCTGGGGCGGCACTGACAAGAAAGACGCCACCCTCTGGAAGTAACCTTCTACCTACATCGTACTCCCTATATACCTTATATAGTACAATCCCTCTACGCAGGTGACGGCCCCGCCGTCACCTGCTTTTTTCTTTTGCGGCCGGAGGTGCCCCTTGCCCCCCTCCGCCTTCAGGCACGGCGGCCTCTGCGCGGAGGGTGGGCGGCATGGCGCCTTCGCCGTATTAAAAGAACAAAAAACTGCCGCGGGGCCGCCTACATTTCAGCGAAATGCACCAATTTTGCTGCCGTCAAGCGGCGGCGCTCCCAGCAGTGTCGCCCCCTTCATCCCCCCTGCGTATGACACACCTCAGTTCACCCGACATTCATTCCGTATCCTTCACCCAGGTGACCGACGCCCGGGGCGAAGGCCGTTTCACCATGGGCAACGACCTCTTCATAGCCGACTCCGTCGATGCCAAGGAGTTGAGCGAAGCCCCTGTGCAGTTAGGTTTCCTGTTGCTCTCGCTGTGTACGTCGGGCGAGATAGAGCTCAACCTGGGCGAGAGCCGCCACCACATACGGCAGGGCGACCTCTTCATAGCCCTTGGCGGTCAGGTGGTGAGCGACTTCGACGCCACGCCCGACTTCCGCGCCACGGTGGTCATCATGTCGCTGCCTTACGCCCAGGACTGCATTGTGGGGCTCAGCTATCTCTGGCCCTACCTGCTCTACATCATGAAGCAGCCGGTGGTGCCGCTGAGCGACGAGGAGCAGGTGTGGATCACCGACTGCTACCAGCTCTTGCGCCGCCGTCTGCACCGCAAGCCCGGCAAATACCTGCGCGAGACCATCGCCTCGCTCACGCGCGCCTTTTATTTCGAGATATGCGACCTGCTCGACCGCCGCATGGAGCAGAAGCCCACGAAGACGCAGTCGCGCTCGTATGCCGTGTTCGACCACTTCATCCGCCTGGCCTCGCAGCACTTCAGGCAGCAGCGCATGGTGGAGTGGTACAGCAGCGAGATGTGTCTGACGCCCAAGCACCTCTCTGAAGTGGTCAAGGCAGTGAGCGGCCGCACGGCGGGCCAGTGGCTGACCACCTTCGTCATGATTGAGATCAAGACGCTGTTGCAGCAAAGCCACCTCTCCATCAAGGAGATAGCCACGGAGATGGGTTTCCCCAACCAGAGTTTCCTTGGCAAGTATTTCAAGAATGTGGAGGGCATCTCTCCCTCAGAGTTTCGCAAGCTCCACCAGTAAGGGCCGACCTCGCGAGAGGCCGGCCCGTGGGTCAGTATACGGCAGATCGCCCGTCTTCAGCTATTGAAGTCGGGCGATCTTCTCTTTGCATCGTTCCATGAGCCATTTGGGTGTCGAGGTGGCCCCGCAGATGCCTACGCTTTGTGCGTGGTCGAACCACTCGCTTCTGATGGCGTCGGGGTTGTCGGCCATGTAGGAGTGAGGGTTGACCTCCCGGCATGCCTCGAAGAGCACCCTGCCGTTGGAGCTC
Source organism: uncultured Bacteroidales bacterium (assembly GCA_945836755.1). Classification (GTDB taxonomy): domain Bacteria; phylum Bacteroidota; class Bacteroidia; order Bacteroidales; family Bacteroidaceae; genus Alloprevotella. Next base: position 36,963 of record CAMAMB010000009.1, on the reverse strand, counting down.
TTCAGGCCGCTGACGAAGACGACTACGTCGTGGCGTGCGGCAAACTGCTGTATGTTTGGCAGGCGGTTGGCCACCTGTCGGCAGATGGTGTCGTAGTATCTGAAGTCGGCCGGGGGTATGATGTGGCTGGTGAGGTAGTCTACGATATGGCGGAAGCCGTCGAGGGGCTTGGTGGTCTGTGAGAAGAGGGCGATGGAGCGTGTGAAGTCGAGGCGTGCGGCCTCTTCCACGTCCTCGATGACGATGGCCTCGCCCTCGGTCTGTCCGACGAGGCCGAGCACCTCGGCGTGGCCGCGCTTGCCGTAGATGACGATTTGTGGCCGTGGACTTTCGGAGTATACCTGCTTGATGCGCTTCTGCAGCTGGAGCACCACGGGGCATGTGGCGTCGATGACGGTGATGCCCCTGTCGGCCGCCTTGGCGTAGGTGGCGGGTGGCTCTCCATGGGCTCTGAGTAGCACCTTGCTGCCTGGGGGCAGTCTGTCGAGGCGGTCGTGTCCGATGGCCTCCAGGCCCATGGAGCGCAGACGCTCACACTCGCTCTCGTTGTGTACGATGTCGCCGAGGCAGTAGAGCGGTCTGGCCACTGCCAGCTCCGCCTCGGCCTTGCTGATGGCGGTGGTCACTCCGAAGCAGAAGCCGGAGGAATTGTCGATCTCGATGTGCATGGTGGGAATAGGGGGATGGGAGAGAGGGTGGGGCCTCGGGACGGGGGCGCTCACTTCCGGCGCTTGGCCTCGCCGTCGAGGAGCTTAAACTCCACGGGCACGGTGATGCGCACCGTGGTGGGGCGTCCGGTGTCGTCGGTGGCCGGCTTGAACTGCGGCATGGACTGCATGGCGCGCAGGGCGGAGCGGGTGATGCGCGGGTCGAAGGAGTCTTTCACCTCCGGCTCCGCGACGTGTCCCTCCTCGTCGACGAGGAAAGTCAGTGTGACGACGCCCTTGCGTCCTAAGCGGTAGCAGGTGGCGGGATAGACGATGCGGTCGTTGAGCCACTGCATGAAGGCCCGGGGCCCTCCGGGGAATTCCGGCATCTGTCGCACGACCTCCGTGGGCACGACCTTCTGCTGCACCAGGGGCATGTCCTCCTTGCTGAGATTAGTGGTGTCGACGATGGGCGTCATGAGGATGTCCTGCTCAACGTCGTAGCAGACCTTGCCGTCGATGCCGAAGTCCTGTGGGCGTGGCGGGTTGTCGGTGAGCTGCGGCACGGTCTGCGACTGTCCGGGCCGGAGGCGGGAGACCGGCTTCATGCGGGCCGTGGCCTGGAACTTCACCTTGTAGCCCTCCTTGAGATTGTCGTAGCGAAGGCTCTTGAAGAGCTCTTCCGCCTCCTTGGCGTCCTGTCTGAGGCGGTAGGTGTGGTAGAGGAGCAGGGCGGTGTAGGCCACGGCGGTCAAGAGGAAGCAGCCCAGTATGAAGCCTAAGGCCCAGGCATAGCGGCGCCCTGTGCGGCGGCGTATCTGGTAGGCGCCATAGCTGCGGTTGCGGCCTTCGAATACGAGGTCGCACCACGCTTTGCTCACTATGTCGTGACGGGAAAGTTTCAAGGCTGAAGGGATAGGCGGGGGCTGAAAGCCGCGCGCGGCAGGCTCGGGGCGCCGAGGCCGGCAGGGGCCGTGAAGCCCTATGCCCCAGGAACGGGCAAAATTAGTAAAGCCCCCCCGTAGCGCCAAGCTATTATTGCTTTTTAACCCCGTGGAAGGCCCGTACCAGGACGGGAAGAGCCCGCCGCACCGCCCTGCTGCCGCCCCCGCCGCCGAAAAAAAGAGCAGGCGGGGCTTGCAGGCTCGGGACGAAGGGCTTAACTTTGCAGCCGCACAACGGATTAGGGAAACGGGTGAAAGTCCCGTGCAGTCCCGCTGCTGTAAGTCTCTTCATCGCCGGTCCATACGTGGCCACTGCGTGCAGCGTCCGCCTCCTTCAGCCTTAGGCGAAGGGCGGAGCATGACGTGGGAAGGCGGACCGAGTGGAGACAAGCCAGAAAACCTGCCGTCGCTGTGTCGCCAGCCCCCGACACCCCCTCCCGCCGGCCCCCGGGCCGGGCCATATATAGCGGTGCATGCCCTATGTATGAGCGGAGAGCGGTGGAGCGAGAGGGCGCTGACGCAGCTGTGCTGAAGAGCCGCAGAGGCTCGTTCGGCCGCCTCGAGGAAGGTGGGCCGTGCTCTCATAGATACTTTACGCTATCAGCCTCAACCGAGGCCGTACCCCCATGAAAGCACTTCTGCGTTCACTGGTGGGCATAGGCTGTTTGGCAGCCCTTGGCCCTTTGTCGGCCAAGGCTTCAGGCCATGTTGCACCCCCTGACACCCTTGCCACCGCCGAGGTGACGGCTCCGCGGCCCGCCGCTGCGGTGCGTTCCACTGTGCCCACCCAGCAGCTCACGGCGGCCGAGATGGCGCTGCGCGGTGTGACCGACACGGGCGACGCCCTGCGCCGTCTGGCGGGAGTAAACCTGCGCGACTACGGAGGCGCCGGCGGCCTCAAGACCGTAAGCGTCAGAGGCATGGGCGCCACCCACACCACCGTGGCAGTAGACGGGCTGCCGCTCAACGAGGCCCGCGGCGGCCAGACCGACATGAACCGCTTCGCCATAGAGAGCGTGGAGACCATGGAACTGACCCTGCTCGACCCCGGAAGCCTGCTCTGCCCCGTCAGACTGGCTGCGGCCGCCGCCGTGCTGCGGCTCACCACGTGGCAGCCCGACACCCTCAGCCCGCGACCCCATCTCAGGGCCAGCCTGACGCAAGGCTCGTGGCAGACATGGAGCCCCACCCTCTTCGCCTCGCTCCCCCTCACACGCCGCCAGCAGCTGAGCGCCGGCGCCCACTATGCGTTTTCGGAGAACGACTACCCCTTCTACGTGGACAACGGCCGGGCCTCGCAGCGCCTGCACCGCACCAACAGCCGCCTGCAGCGCATAGACAGCCGGGTGGGCCACCTCCTGCTGCTGCCCCACGGCGGCCGCGTGGAGACGGCGGTGAGCCTGCACCACAGCCATCAGCGGCTGCCCGGACAGGTGACGCTCTACGTCTACGACAACGACGAGCGCCTCGACGAGCAGGACGTGGAGGCGTGGACGCGATGGTCGCAGCGGCGTGGCCGCTGGCAGGCATACGCCGCCGGCAAGTTCGGCTACAGCCGCAGCAAGTACGCCGACTACGACGCCCAGTACCCCGGCGGAGCACTCAGGGAAGACTACCGCCGCCGCCACTGGTACGGCTCGGCCGGCCTGCAATGGGACGTGTGGCCCTGGCTGAGTGTGGCCACGGCCGGCGACGTGGAACGCACCACCCTGCAGAGCAACCAGCAGACCGACAACGACGTGGGGCGCACGGAGTGGCTGCAGTCGCTCTCGGTCGAGGTGCACCGGCGGCGCTTCAGCCTGACGGCCCGCGGCCTGATGCACCACTATCACCATACGGCGCAGGCCCGCTCGACCGCACGCGGCGACACCCACTTCGACCCCACGCTCCGTGTGGGGTACACCCTGACCGAAGGGCGCATAAGGCTCATGGCACGCGCCGCCGTCAAACGCTCGTTCCGACTGCCCACCTTCACCGAGAGCTACTACCACCACAGCGGCGACGTCAACCTGCGGCCCGAGCGAGCCCTCCAGACCAACCTGGGCCTCACCATGGAGGTCAGGAGAAACCGCCTGCTCAAAGCCTGCACCCTGACCGTGGACGGCTACATCAACCGCGTGAAAGACCGCATACAGACCTTCCCTCTCAACCTATACCTATGGCGTACCACCAACCTCGGACGCGCCGACCTGCGCGGCCTCGACGCCACCGCACGCCTCGCGGTCAGCCCGGCCAAGGGCCACGAGCTGGCGTTGACGGGCAACTACTCCTACCTGTGCGCCGCCGACAAGACCGACCCGGCCTCCACCGCCTACGGACGCCAGGCACCCTACACCCCGCGCCACAGCGGAGCCGCCTCGGCCGCATGGGAAAACCCCTGGCTGTGCATGGCCCTGCACACCACCTGCGCCTCAGAACGATGGTCGACGCCCGCCCATATAGCCACCACCCGCCTGGCTCCCTACACCGACTGGGGAGTGGCCCTCTACCGCAGCTTCAGACTGGGGAGATGGCACTGCCGGGTGAGGGGAGACCTGCTCAACATGTTCAACCACCGCTACGACATTGTGCGCAACTACCCCATGCCCGGACGGTCGTACCGCCTCACCCTCAGCGCCTCGCTCTGAAAGGCCGCGAGGCAGACACCCGCCACGGCATGCACCCCATGACACTGAACAATCATCCACATAAAACTTACACCTATGAACAAACTACTCTACCGCCTGCTCCTGCCGACCCTGGCCCTCATGGGAACTGTGGCCTCGTGTGACGACGACAACAACTACCGCCACGAAACGTCTGAAGACAACCCGCCCATCACTCCCTCGTCGGACGACGTGACGAAGCCCGAGGGACAGACCGCCTTCGTGGTGGCACAAGGCAACCAAGGCTATGCCATCTCGGGCGAAGTGGACGGCCTGAACACATCGAAGCATACGTCGCAGACCAACCTCTTCTCCGTGACCAACAGACAGGGGCTCGGCGATACGCCGCAGGCACCCCTGCGCTACGGCAGCCGCATCTACTTCCCCGTGTTCGGGTCGAACTGCGTCTGGGTGTGCGACGCACAGAGCCTGCGTGCCGAGAAGCAAATCATGACCGCCGCGCCCGAGGCCCTCTGTGCGGCCGACGGCTATGTGTTCGTAGCCAACAACGACGGCCATGTCACCCGCATCGACACCCTCACCATGGCCACCACGCAGAGCGCCGCCGTAGGGCCCAACCCGGCGGGTCTGGCAGCTGCCGACGGCAAGGTGTATGTGAGCATAAGCGACGGCTACAACTGGCAAAACGGCTATGTGAACGGCAAGAAGGTGGTGGCCCTCGACATACGCAGCCTCGCCGTGGCTGCCACGTATGACGTGCCCGTCAACCCCGGGGCCGTCTGCGCCGACGACGCAGGCCGCATCTATGTGCTGACACGCGGCGACTACGCCACGGTGATGCCCCAAATCGTGCGCCTCGGCCACGACGGAGGCTGCGAGGTGGTGGTCGAAGGCAGCTCCTTGCTGATGGACGTGAGTGGCAGCACGCTCTACTTCACCGACACCGTGACCGACTGGGCCACCTATACCTCCACCACCAAGACCTATGCCCTTGACCTGAAAGGGCAGGGAGGACCTCAGGAAATAAACCTCGACGCCACGGCCGACGCCGCCGAGACACGTCGCCTGCCCGCCTCGCCCACCTTCATACAGGTAAGCCCGCGCGGCGGCCACCTCTTCATCGGTTCGCTGGCTACGGGCAGCGGCTACGCCGAGCCGGGATATGTCTATGAGTATCAGGCCGACGGCGCCTACGTTTACCGTTACAGCGCCGGCGTGATGCCGTTCGGCATGGTGTTCAAGTAGGTGGCGCCGCGCCGCAGCGGGTGCCCCTTTGACGCAGATACGGAAAATCCTCCGGACGTCCCTGTTATGGCGGGGTAACGTCCGGAGGATTTTTATAGGCATTGCCGGCAGCGCCGGGCGGCAGGCTCGGCTGTCAGTCGCGGTTGGCGCGTTTGCGGGCCAGGTGGTCGAGAATGATCTTACGCATACGCATAGACTTCGGAGTAACCTCCACATACTCGTCCTCCTTGATGTATTCCAGGGCCTCCTCCAAGGAGAAGATAGTCGGCGGAATGATGCGTGCTTTGTCGTCGGCGCCCGAGGCTCGCATGTTGGTGAGCTGCTTGGCCTTGGTCACATTGACCACGAGGTCGTTGTCGTGGACGTGCTCGCCTACTACCTGTCCGGCGTAGACCTCGTCCTGGGGCGAGATGAAGAAGCGGCCGCGGTCCTGGAGATGGTCGATGGCGTAGGCGAAAGCAGTGCCGGCCTCCAACGAAATCATGGAGCCGTTCTGCCGACGCTGTATGTCGCCCTTGAAAGGCTCGTAGGCCTTGAAGCGATGGGCCATGATGGCCTCACCCTGCGAGGCGGTGAGCACGTTGGTGCGCAGGCCGATGATGCCGCGCGAGGGAATGTGGAAGTCGATGTCGACACGCTCGCCGAGGTTCTGCATCGACGTCATCTCGCCCTTTCGGCGGGTGACCATGTCTATCATCTTCGAGGCAAACTCCTCGGGCACATTGATGGTAAGCTCCTCGATGGGCTCGCAGCGCTGTCCGTCTATCTCTTTGTATATCACCTGTGGCTGCCCGACCTGCAACTCGTAGCCCTCGCGACGCATGGTCTCGATGAGGATGGACAGGTGGAGCACGCCGCGACCGCTGACGGTCCAGCTGTCGCCGGTCTCGTTGCGCTCCACGCGCAGGGCGAGGTCCTTTTCAAGCTCTCGCTCGAGGCGGTCGTTGATGTGGCGCGAGGTGCAGTACTTGCCCTCCTTGCCGAAGAAGGGTGAGTCGTTGATGGCAAAGAGCATCGACATGGTGGGCTCGTCGATGGCGATGGTGGGGAGCGGCTCGGGATTTTCAAAGTCGCATATCGTGTCGCCTATCTCGAAGTTCTCTAAGCCCACGACGGCACAGATGTCGCCGCTTTCTACGGCGGTGGTTTTCTGGCGTGTCATGCCCTCGAAGGTGTGCACCTCCTTGATTTGCGTCTTCTCGATGGTGCCGTCGCGGTGAGCGATGGTGCACTTCATGCCCTCGGCGATGGCGCCCCGGTGTACGCGGCCCACGGCGATGCGCCCGGTGTAGTTGGAATAGTCGAGCGAGGTGATGAGCATCTGCGGCGTGCCCTCGAGCTGTTCAGGGGCGGGGATGACCTCGAGTATCTTGTCGAGCAGATAGTTGATATTGTCGGTGGGCTGGTGATAGTCGGCGCCCATCCAGCCATTCTTGGCCGAGCCGTAGACTACGGGGAAGTCAAGCTGGTCTTCTGTGGCGTTGAGGTCGAACATAAGGTCGAAGACCATTTCATAGACCTCCTCGGGCCGGCAGTTAGGCTTGTCCACCTTGTTGACCACCACGATGGGCTTGAGCCCTATCTGGAGGGCCTTCTGCAGGACGAAGCGGGTCTGGGGCATAGGCCCTTCAAAGGCATCTACCAGCAGAATGCAGCCATCGGCCATGTTGAGCACTCGCTCCACCTCGCCGCCGAAGTCAGAGTGGCCCGGGGTGTCGATGATGTTAATCTTGGTGTCCTTATAACGTATGGACACATTCTTAGAAAGGATGGTGATGCCACGTTCGCGTTCGAGGTCGTTGTTGTCGAGTATGAGCTCCCCGGCCTGCTGGTTTTTGCGAAAGAGATTGCCTGCCAAGAGCATCTTGTCGACAAGGGTGGTCTTCCCGTGGTCAACGTGGGCGATAATGGCAATGTTACGAATGTTCTGCATAGAATTCTGCTAATACCTTTGAATTGCGGGTGCAAAGTTATAACTTTGCCGCAATAATTTCGGCGCTGCCGCATGGCCATTTGCAGTCGCCCCGGCTCTTCTGCCCCGTTTTTATTGACGGCGCCACGGTTGAAGCCCCTCCCCGGCTGCCGTCACGCCGTGAGGAGACCGCCGGTCAGGAGCTTGTCCACCCATGCAGCGACCCCTGCATCTACAGCCTCCATCCCTCCCGCCGCAGCGCCCCAACCCTGTATCACACTCTCTCAGCACACAGTATGTCAGAAAAACATTTTCAGCGTACCCTCGTAACGGCAGCCCTGCCTTACGCCAACGGAGGTGTGCACATAGGCCATCTGGCCGGCGTATATGTGCCCGCCGACATCTACGTGCGCTATCTCCGCCTCAAGAAGCGCGAAGTCCTATTTATATGCGGATCCGACGAGCACGGCGTGCCCGTGACCATCAGAGCACGCAAGGAGGGCTGCACGCCCCAGCAAGTCGTCGACCGCTACAACGCCGTCATCAGCAAGTCGTTCGCCGACTTCGGCATCACGTTCGACAACTACGGCCGCACTACATCTCCCATCCACCGCGAGACAGCCAGCCAATTCTTCCGTACACTCTACGACAAGGGCGAGTTCGTCGAGAAGGAGAGCGAGCAGTACTACGACGAGGAGGCGCACACCTTCCTGGCCGACCGCTACATCACGGGCGAATGCCCGCACTGCCATGCTGAGGGCGCCTACGGCGACCAGTGCGAGAAGTGCGGCACAGCCCTCGCTCCCACTGAGCTCATCAACCCCAAGAGCACCATCAGCGGCGCAAAGCCCGTGCTCCGCAAGACCAAACACTGGTACCTCCCCCTCGACCGCCATCAGGAGTGGCTCGAGAAGTGGATTGTCAGCGACCACCCCGAATGGCGCTCCAACGTCATGGGGCAGTGTAAGTCGTGGTTCGACATGGGACTGCAGCCGAGAGCCGTCAGCCGTGACCTCGAATGGGGTATACCCGTGCCCGTGGACGGCGCAGAGGGCAAGGTGCTCTATGTATGGTTCGACGCACCCATCGGCTACATCTCCAACACCAAGGAAATCCTACCCAACGACTGGGAAAAGTGGTGGAAGAGCGACGACACACGCCTCATCCACTTCATAGGCAAAGACAACATCGTCTTCCATTGCATCGTCTTCCCTGCCATGCTCAAGGCCGAGGGGTCATACATCCTCCCCGATAATGTGCCGGCCAATGAGTTCCTCAATCTCGAAGACGACAAGATATCCACCTCGCGCGACTGGGCAGTCTGGCTCGACGAATACCTGCGCGACTTCCCCGGCAAGCAGGACGTGCTGCGCTATGTGCTCACGGCCAACGCACCCGAGACCAAGGACAACAACTTTACATGGCGCGACTTCCAGGCGCGCAACAACAACGAGCTCGTGGCCGTCTATGGCAACTTCGTCAACCGTGCCCTCCAGCTCACCCAGAAGTACTACGACGGCGAGGTGCCCGCTTCCGGACCACTCACCGACTACGACCGCGACACCATCGCCGAGTTTACAGGCGTCAAGGCCGAGGTAGAGCGCCTCTTGGAGGCTTTCCGCTTCCGCGACGCACAGAAGGAAGCAATGGCCCTTGCACGTATAGGCAACAAGTATCTGGCCGACAGCGAACCCTGGAAGGTGATTAAGACCGACCCCGAACGCGTCAAGACCATCCTCTATCTATCCCTCCAGCTCGTGGCCAACCTCGCCATAGCCTTTGAGCCCTTCCTGCCCTTCTCGTCGAAGCGCCTCAGAGAGATGCTCCACCTGGGCGAGGCCGACTGGGACCGCCTCGGAGCCACCGATCTGCTGCCCGCCGGCCACCGGCTGGCACAGCCCGAACTGCTCTTTGCCAAGATTGAGGACGACGTCGTGGAAGCGCAGGTGCAGAAGCTCCTCGACAAGAAGAAGGCCCTCGAAGCTGCCACCCACAAGGCAGACCCCATCGCCCAGACCGTCAGCTTCGACGACTTCGAGAAGCTCGACATACGCGTGGGTACGGTGCTCGCCTGCGAGAAGGTGAAGAAGAGCAAGAAGCTGCTCAAGTTCGAGATAGCTGACGGCTTGGAAAACCGTACCATCGTCAGCGGCATAGCCCTGCACTACGACCCCGCCACCCTCGTGGGCAAGCAGGTATGTTTCATCGCCAACCTCGCGCCACGCACCGTCTGCGGCGTAGAGAGCCAAGGCATGATACTCTCGGCGCTCAACTACGACGAGAGCCTCTCCCTGCTCACCCTCGACCGCCCCGTAGCTCCCGGCAGCCACGTGGGATAAGCCCCTCAGGCTCCCGGCCCATGCCGGGAGTGGGCCATAGGGCCCGCTTCGTCACAGATACACTGTCCGCCTCACAGCCCAGCCTTCAGGACACGAGAGTGAGGCGGACAGTGCTCTTTATAGGTAGAAAGAGGCCGCCGCGCAGGCAGTGTTGACCCTGTGAGGCCTATACGCCGTCATGGGCTACATGTTCCCCCTCGTTCGGGGGCACGCGTAGATAATCTTAGATGTACATGTAGAAAAAACTGGATGTACATGTAGAAAAAACTGGATGTACATGTAGGAAAAACTAGATGTACATGTAGGAAATCTTAGATGTACATGTACCAAAAAACCGGAATGCTTCCCGTGGGAAAAGGGGAGGCATTCCGATTGTTGCTTTGTGCGGGTCGTGGCGATTGGCCCGTTAGAGGGAGATGGCTTCAACGTCGACCATGGAGTGCATGAAGAGGGCTGCGCTCTCGCGGAACTTGCCGGCGCTCTCGGTGGTGAGGTAGCGGCAGGTGCCCGTCTTGGAGAGCCGGGCGTCCATGTCGGTGTGCGTTTCGAGGTAGCGTTTCAGGCTCTCTGCCACGTATTCGCCCTGTGGCACGATGCGCACGCCGGGGGGCGTGTAGCGCACTATCTTGTTCATGAGCAGGGGGTAGTGGGTGCAGCCCAGTATGAGGGTGTCTATCTGTGGGTCTATGCGCAGGATGCCCTCTATGCGCTTCTTCACAAAATAGTCTGCGCCGGGGCTGTCGAACTCGTAGTTTTCGACGAGGGGCACCCACATGGGGCATGCCTGCCCTGTGACCGTGATGTCAGGCCACAGCTTGTGGATTTCGAGCGTGTACGACCCCGAGTTGACGGTGCCGGCAGTGGCGAGCAGGCCCACGTGGCGGCTGCGGGTGAGTGGACCGATGGCCTCGACGGTGGGGCGTATGACGCCGAGCACTCGGCGGTCGGCGCCCAGCCGCGGGAGGTCGTTTTGCTGGATGGTGCGCAGGGCTTTGGCCGAGGCTGTGTTACAGGCCAGTATGATTAAGCGGCAGCCGCGTGCGAAGAGGGCTTCCACGGCTTCGAGGGTGTACTTGTAGATTACTTCGTACGAGTGGGAGCCGTAGGGGGCGCGTGCGTTGTCGCCGAGGTAGAGGTAGTCGTACTGGGGCAGTAGCTGACGCATCTGTCGGAGGATGGTCAGTCCGCCATATCCTGAGTCGAAAACGCCTATGGGTGTCATCGTCGTTGCGGTGGGCTTAGTGGGTAAGGGGTAGGGGTTGGCGGTAGGCTATTGGGCCAGTTTCTCGCGAACGAAGGGGGTGGCGTCCTGTCCGGCGGCGGGGTTGATGAAAGGGCAGGCGTTGTGGTCGAGATTAAGGATGAAGTGATAGCCCTGCTCTGTGCCTACGTCACGGATAGCCGCGTCGAGGCGCTGACGCAGGGGATTGATCATCTCAAGCTCGGCCTCTCTCAGCAGGCTGTCGGCCTCTTGGCGGTATGCAAGGCTGCGCTCCATGGCCACCTGCAGGTCGCGCTGTCGCTTCAGCAGAATGTTTTGTGGGAAGTCTTTCTGTCCTTGCAGGAAGTCGGCAAAGAGGCGCTTGAAGTTCTTCTCGTTGTAGGTGGCCTCTTTCTCGTACTGCTGTCTGAGTTGGGCCAGTTGGGCCTGGGCAGCCGCATACTCGGGCATGGCATGGAGGAGCGAGTCGTAGTGGATGTAGCCGAAGCTGAACGTGCCCTGTGCGGAGGCCGTGGCGGCCGAGAGGGTTAGGGCGAGGAGCAACAAGGAGAGGATGCGTTTCATCGTTTAGTAGGTGTAGAGCACGGTGCCTGGCTGACCGTTGGAGGTTACGAAATTGCATAGCTGGACTTTACCGCCCTTCATGTTATAGCTGAGGGTGACGGTCTGGCCGGCTTCTTCGTCGTCGGGATAGACAAACTCGATGCGTTCGACGAGGTGGGCGGTGGGTCTGCCCAGGAGACCGGCGTAGTAGAGGTACTCAAAGCCTGCGCAGCCGAGCTCCTTGGTGGCAAATGGCGGCAGCAGGCCGCAGATGTTCTCTTTGTCAGAGAGGGTGAAGAGCACGATGGTCTGTTGGCCTTGTTCGGCGGTGTAGACCACCTTTTTCAGGTCGCCGTTGGTGTCGTAGGTAATCTCGCCCTTGGTCTCCATGGTGGTAGTCCCGCCCATGGAGCTGGTCTTTACCACTTTTTTGCGCCAGGAGGAGAGGAGGCCGTCGGTGTAGTTGAAGGTGTAGACATCCTCTCCCTCTGTCATTTTCTCTATGTGGAAGAGGCTGTTGAGCTGGGTGGGGAAGCTGACGCCCTTGGTGGTGTTTTTGAGACTGACGCCCTTGTCGTTGTAAGAGAGCGAGAACTTGGTAGTGAGGCCGTTGTCGCTCTCCGAGCCTGCTTGGTGAAGCACGCTGGTGGCGTTGAGCATTCGCCCGGAGTTATAGCTGAATGTCCAGTCGTAGCAGTCGGTGAAGGCGCCTACGTATGAGATGGTCCTGACGTTCATTCCCTCGGGAGCCGGCAGGGTGGGCTTGATGGCTTCGGGGGCGTCGTCATCGCTGCAGGCGGTGAGGCCTAACATGATAGTGCACGCCAAGGTCAGCAGACTGCGTAAGGAGCGGGCCGGGCGTATGGTCGTGGGTGTGGTAAACTTCGACATAAGTAGTGTGATGGGGTGAGGGATTTCGCTGCCGGAAGGTGGTGTCCTTGGTGGCCGTGTAGGTGGGCGGCTCTGCCTTGCCGCAGGCCCATCGTGCAGGATGAGGCCATCTTTCCGCGCGGCAAACTTATCAAAAAACTGCGAGATGACCGCGCGTTTGCTGCCAAACTCACTCCGGCAGCAGCTAAAAGCCCTCTGCGAACATTGTCCGCGCAACGGGAGACTTCGAGGGTGAGGCTGAAAATATATTTAGCAGACTTTGATAGCTCTCAAAAAAAATTTGCCTATTTTTGCGAGGCATAAGGAGCAGGAGGGCCACGGCTTCCTGCTCCTGCGGCAGAGCGTCGCCCATTCACCCCTATATAGAGAGCGTTTGGCGTCCCTCGGCCCACTTGCGGGGCGTCATCGTGAGATATAACGGTTTTTCTATGAAGGATTTAAGTCAAATCAAAATAGCTGTGGCGGGCGCAGGATACGTCGGTCTGAGCATCGGCACGCTTCTGGCGCAGCACCACCCGGTCAGCCTCGTCGATGTAATGCCCGAGAAGGTGGACAAAATCAACCGGCGCATCTCTCCGATACAGGACGAGTACATCGAAAAGTTCTTCGCCGAAAAGGAACTGCATCTCGAAGCCACTCTCGACGGTCGCAAGGCCTACGCCGACGCAGACTTTGTGGTCATCGCCGCACCCACCAACTACGACCCCCAGAAGAATTACTTCGACACGTCCAAGGTGGAAGAAGTGGTAGACCTCGTGCTCGAAGTCAACCCGCAGGCCGTGATGGTCATCAAGAGCACCATCCCCGTGGGATATACCCGCAGCCTCTATCTGAAGTATGCCCATCGCGGCGTCAAGCAGTTCAACCTCCTCTTCTCGCCGGAGTTTCTGCGCGAGAGTAAGGCGCTGTACGACAATCTCTATCCCAGCCGCATCATCGTGGGTTATCCCAAGCTCATCGACCTGCCCGAGCTGCAGGCCGAGAATGAGGCTATCGTCTCCGTTACCGACACGGAGCGCCTCAAGGAAGCCGCGCAGACCTTCGCCGCACTGCTGCAGGAGGGCGCGCTCAAGCCGGGCATCGACACCCTCTTCATGGGTATGAAGGAGGCAGAGGCCGTCAAGCTCTTTGCCAATACTTACCTCGCCCTCCGTGTGAGCTACTTCAACGAGCTTGACACCTACGCCGAGATGAAGGGCCTTGACTCTCGCGCTATTATCGAGGGCGTGGGCCTTGATCCCCGCATCGGCTCCCACTACAACAACCCCTCCTTCGGCTACGGCGGCTACTGCCTGCCCAAGGATACAAAACAACTGCTGGCCAACTACCAAGACGTGCCACAGAACATGATGTCGGCCATCGTGGAGAGTAATCGGACGCGAAAGGACTACATCGCCAACGCAGTGCTCCGCAAGGCCGGCTACTATACCGGAGACGCCCAGTGGAGCGCCGCCAGCGAGAAGCCATGCGTCATCGGCGTCTATAGGCTCACCATGAAATCAAATTCAGACAACTTCCGCCAGTCGGCCATACAGGGCATCATGAAGCGAGTCAAGGGCAAGGGCGCTGAGGTCATCATCTACGAGCCTACACTGCCCGACGGCACATCCTTCTTCGGCAGCCGAGTGGTCAACAACCTCGAAGCCTTCAAGGCACAGAGCAGCGCCATCATTGCCAACCGCTTCGACGACTGCCTCTCCGACGTCGAGGAAAAGGTCTATACCCGCGACATCTTCCGCCGCGACTGACGCGTCGCCTCGTCCCGCTCCCCTCGCTTCCGGCGCAGGCCGCGGGCGACGAGCCCTGTCAGCCTCACTCTCAGACGTAGGCCTCGGGCGACGAGCCCTGTCAGCCTCACTCTCAGACGCAGGCCGCGGGCGATGAGCCGGTTTTTCCTCATTGTGAGGCTGCTTGTGGCGGAAGCGGAAAGCGCGACACGGCGTGCAGGGATAAGCACCAAAATAGCGATGCTCACCTACGAAATGACGCCAATATGATTAAAACAAAATCAAAAACGGGAAAATTACCCCTGCGATATTGACAAATTTTTGTACATTTGTAGCGAATAAATTCTACATGCGGCAGCGCGTTCTGTCTGACGCATTTTCACAGAACCAAGCCCCTTCACCTGCCGCTCGAGTGCAGCGGCCTTGTGACAAGCTTTATTGAGAGTATTCATATCAGTACGAAAAAACCACATGCCTTCTATGAGACCATTCACACGTCTATTTAACTGGTATTTCGGACGCGATGCCCTGCCTTATTGGTGCATCGTCATTCTCGACCTCGTGCTTTGCCTCCTGGGCGGAATGCTTATGCTCCTCCTGCGCCATCCTTTAGACCATCTGGTAGAGTGTCGCATCGAGCTTCTACATACCCTGGGAATGCTGGCCCTGTTCAACCTCATCGGCTTCCGCATTTTCCACACCTACGCAGGCTTCATACGCTATTCCCAGTTCGTCGACCTGTTGCGAGTGGCCTATGCCAGCGCCACCTCCTTGGGTCTGGCCCTCGTCTTCAACGAGCTTATCAGTGTCTTCAAGCTCGACAACGTCTTCTACCCCATTACAGGGCGAATGACCATAGCCATCTACATCTTCACGTTGCTGTTGCTCACAGGCCTGCGCATTGTCACCAAACTGCTCTTCGAGAGAGCCATGGTGAGCACCACTGCCAGCAATGCCCTCATATTCGGCACCCACGCCGGAGCCGTCGCCATCACCAACGACGCTGCCAACAGCAAGCCCGTCAAGTTTCTCATCAAAGGCTACGTCGGTGAAAGCCAGGAGCACTATACCGACAGGCTCATGGGCAAACGCATCTACTCCATCCACGAAGACCTCACAGAAGTCATACGCCGCAACCACATCAAGGCTTTCCTCGTCAGCCCCATCAAGCACAGCTCGTTCCTGAAAAACAGAGCCCTCCAAGACCTCTTCATGGCCGAGGGAGTGAAAATCTACATCGCCCAAAACGTGCAGGAATGGAACGAGCACAAAAACCCCAAGGAGTCCGTCACACTGCGCGAGGTCAGAATTGAAGACCTCCTGCCCCGCGACGAAATCGAGGTAGACCTCGACAAGGTCGGAGCCCTGCTCAAAGGCCGCAAGGTGCTCGTCACAGGTTCGGCAGGCTCCATAGGCTCAGAGATGGTGCGCCAGATAGCATCCTTCGCCCCCGCCGAGATGATGCTCATAGACCAGGCAGAGACACCCCAGCACGACATACGCCTCATGATGAAGAACCGCTATCCCGACATCAAGGCACACACCGTCGTAACCTCCATCTGCAAGGAGGACCGTATGGAAGAAATCTTCTCAAAGTTCCAGCCCGAGTACGTCTTCCATGCAGCGGCCTACAAACACGTACCCATGATGGAGGACAACCCGAGTGAGAGCGTCCAGAACAACGTCTGGGGTACAAAGGTCATAGCCGACCTCAGCGTCAAGTACGGCGTCAAGAAGTTCGTCATGATCAGCACCGACAAGGCCGTCAACCCCACCAACGTCATGGGCTGCTCCAAGCGCATCTGCGAGATTTACGTCCAGAGCCTCGACAAGGCCATCAAGGACGGCAAGGTCAAAGGCGTCACCCAGTTCGTCACCACCCGCTTCGGCAACGTGCTCGGCTCCAACGGCTCCGTCATACCCCTCTTCCGCAAGCAGCTGGCAGCCGGCGGCCCCCTTACCGTCACCGACCCCAACATCATCCGCTTCTTCATGCTCATCCCCGAAGCCTGTAAGCTCGTGCTCGAAGCCGGCACACACGGCAGCGGAGGCGAAATCTTCGTGTTCGACATGGGCGAGCCCGTCCGCATTGCCGACCTCGCTAAGCGCATGATTATGCTCAGTGGGGCAAAGGGCGTCGAAATCAAGTACACGGGCCTGCGCGAAGGCGAGAAGCTCTACGAAGAAGTGCTCAGCGTCAACGAGGGTACTAAGCCTTCGTTCCACAAGAAGATACGCATAGCCATGGTACGCAACTACGAGTACGAGGAAGCCCTTCGCGACGTGACGGAGCTGCAGCAGATAGCAGCCCGATACGACGACATGGCCACCGTGGCCCAGATGAAGGCCATCGTGCCCGAATACCTCAGCAAGCACTCGCGGTACGAGGTGCTCGACAAGCATTAAGCCCGCCTCTTTCCTGCAAGTGGCAAACCCTAAGAGGCTGTGTCGTAATCTCTGTGTTACGGCGCAGCCTCCCCTTTTATAGATGCACCAGGCGCAACGAACGGGTAGCTGAGCCCTTGATGTACAGGTAGGTTTAACGGCATGTACATCAAGGTCGAACGGCATGTACATGTAGAAAATCTTAGATGTACATGTAGTTTTAGAGGCATGTACGTGTAGATAAAACGGCATCTACATGTAGGTCGAACGGCATGTACATGTAGAAAATCTTAGATGTACATGTAGTTTTAGAGGCATGTACGTGTAGATAAAACGGCATGTACATGTGGGCAATCCCGGAAGCACGGCCCTCATCCCGCGCTGCGGATCGCACCGCCCGGCGCACGCCGGCGAGAGGAGTATATGTGCAAGTGACGACGCCGTCCCCCTATGCCGCCTCCGCCCGATCGGTCCGTCCTGTCGTGAGGCCGAGCCGCGGGCGCAGGCCGGGGCAAACGTAAACGACCGCGCTGCGTGAGCATTCCCAGACAGAGGGCTCACGCAGCGCGGCAGTGTATGTGGCGGAGGGCTACATCAGTGCCCCTTCGAGTGAGTTGCTGATGATGACGGCGAGCACGATGGCGCAGATGGCGGCATAGAGCCAGTCGCGCTCGCGCAAGAAGTCGAAGAGGCTGATGAGCACGCGCAGCACCGGGGTGAGCAGCAGCACGAGCACGCCCGTCTGTATCCACCCCACGGCAGTGAAGGAGCAGAAGCCGGAGAGTATACCGCCGAGTGTGGTGAAGGCGGGGTCGTGGGGCTCGGTGTAGCTGAAGTGGAGGTAGCGCGCTATGTCGAAGGGCTCGCTGCCGTGGGCCAGGAGGTAGAGCACGCCGCCCACCGTGGCGATGATGCAGGCCGTGGCCACGCCTATGCGTAGCGTGCCGGCTATAAGTATGCGGATGGGTATCATGGAGGTATATCGTTGAGAGTGGATCAGTAGCTGCCGGCCAGGCCCTGCCATATCATGTTGAGGGCGACGAGGGTGATGGCCACGCAGAATATCTGGCGCAACACTCTGACGTCCATCTTCTTCAGCAGACGGGCCCCCGTCAGTGCGCCGAGCAGCACGCCGATGAGCACAGGGCAGGCAAGGCCCGGCTCGATGATGCCGCGCTGCACGTAAATCACGGCAGAGGCGCAGGCGGTGACCCCCATCATGAAGTTGGACGTCGTGGTGCTCACCTTGAAGGGCACTTTCATGAGGGCATCCATGGCCAGCACTTTCAGCACGCCGGAGCCTATGCCGAGAATGCCGCTGAGTACGCCGGCCACGTACATCACGCTGAAGCCGCCGCCCACGTGGTGCAGCTCATAGGCTTTGAGGCTGCCGTCCTTCTGTGGGAAGGTGCCGTAGAGCTTCAGCCTGCGGGCGAGCGACGAGCCGCGCACCCCGTCGTGGTCGCTCTTGCGGCGCTGCTGCATGGCGGCGGTGAGCAGGAGTACGCAGCCGTAAATCACGGCTATGATGTTGTTGTTCAGGTAAATGGCCACGGCAGCTCCACATACGGCGCCGATGGAGGTGGCTATCTCTAAGAACATGCCGAGACGCACGTTGGTCATGCCTTCCTTGACGTAGGCACTGCCCGAGCCGCTCGAAGTGGCTATGCTTGACACCAGTGCGGCGCCGATGGCGTAGTGGAAGTCGATGCCGAAGCCGAGCGTCAGCACGGGGATGATGACCACGCCGCCGCCCAGTCCCGTGAGCGAGCCGAGAAGGCCCGCGCAATAGGCGGAGAGCAGGAGCACAAGGGTGAAAATCAGGATTGTCATGGGGAGAATGCGGGGATTAATCGGGGAATGCGGCGCCGTCAGCCGGCGGCCGCGGGGCGGGGCTTCTGCCCCTCTGGGCGCGGAACCTGCATGGCAGGGAGGGCGGGCTGCACCCATCGTGGCGCGGCGCCCGCTGTCGCGCTACTTCACGCTGACCTTCAGCAGACCTTCGAGCTCGGTGTAGGGCAGGAGCACCTGTACGATGCCGGCGGCGTAGCAGTCTTTCTCGTATTGCTGGTAGCTGAAGAGCACTCCCTCGGGGGTGAGTGCCGGCCGCGGATACCATTTGCCTTGATACGCCTCCGAGCCGCCAATCTTGGCCAAGTAGGCCTCGGCGTCGTGGTCGGCCAGCTCGGCCACGGGCGGCCACATCGTCTCGTCCACGCGCCCTGCGGCCCTTTCGCTCAGCCGCTTGGCCACGAGGTCGAACACCTTCGGCAGGCCGTCGGCGATGAAGATGTCGGTCAGGCCGAGCAGCTTGCCGCTCTCGTCGCTGAGGGTGAGGCAGAAGGCATTGGTCATGCCGTGGGCGCCGCCCGTATACGTCTCGTCGGCCAGCAGGAAGGTGGTCATGCCCTCCTTGCCGCCGAAGTGGCCGATGGGCACGATGGTGGTGGCAAAGCTGTAAGCGAGGGGCTCGTCCATCTCGGCCATGTCGTCGGTATATTCCTGTTTGAGCGCCTGCCAGCGCTTTTCGGTGAGGTCCTTGAGGGCTTCGGCCGAGCGGCATGTGGTGGCGTCGGCGTGCTGTTGCAGCATGTTTGCGCCCAGGCTGCAGACGGCTGCGCTGAGGGCCTCGCCGTCGGGCAGGCATATATGGTAGGTGAAGCTGAGCTTGCGTTCAGCCTCGGGGCGGAGGCCGTAGGTCTGGCTCTCTTGCAGGATGGTGCCCCCGGTGGCGAGCAGAGTGTCGGCGGCGAAAGGCGACAAGTGGGCTACGACCGCGCGGGCGTGGTCGGCGGCCTCCTGCTGGCTGGGAGTAAGCGGCTCGGCAGCAGTCTTATTGGTCGGGGCACAGCCCCAGGTCAGGGCGGCCACGGCGAGCAATGCAATCGCGGCCGGCACTACGTGAAGGAACTTTTTCATACCTATTATATATTACTATATACTGAGACTGGCTGCCTTCCATGGGCAGCATGCTGCAAAGGTAGGCAGAAAGGGTCACGCGGCCAAGCCTTCTGTCGTCGCGCCCGGTGCGTCACACTCTCACGCCGTATTCGTGCTTCAGCTCGTCCATGACAAAGGTGCTCTCCAACGAGGCGAGGTAGTCGATGGTGCCGAGCACGTTGAGCACGAACTCTTGGTAGTACTTCATGTTGGGGGCGTGTATTTTGAGCAAGTAGTCGTACTGTCCCGAGATGTTATAGCACTCCGTCACTTCAGGTATGTCGCGGATGGTCCGAGCGAAGTCGTCGGCTATCTGCCTGCTTAGCTGTTTCATCTTGACGGTGCAGTAGACGATGAAGCCCTGGTTGAGCTTCTCGGCGTTGAGCACGGCCACGTAGCGGTCTATGATGCCTTGTCGCTCGAGGCGTCGCACCCGTTCGTAGACGGGGGTGGTGCTGAGGTTGACCTTGGCGGCCAGCTCTTTGTGGGTGAGGCGTGCGTCTTGTTGCAGGGCACGCAGTATCTGCAAGTCTATCTGGTCCATGGGCGAGGTTTGAAGTGGTTGTGACAAGCCGTTGGGGTGGGGCGGGGTGGGGTAGGAGGCCCCTCAGAAGCCTTTGCGCGGCCCCTGCCGTGGCTGAAAGAGGCCCGTGGCCGGTCTCAGCCGGGCGTCCGGGGCGGCGGGGCTGCTCTATGAGGCAGAAAATTATTCGGCTGAGCGGGCCGGAAGGGGCGTCCTTGTATGGCGTATTTTCTACCTGCTGCCGCAAAGGTAGATAAATGTTTCGAGTTTTAGCTATAACTTGGTCACAAATTCTTTAGCCCCTACCTTTGCAGTCGTAAAACATCTACACATTATCTAAATAAGACCTACTCATCATGACACAGAAGAAGCTACACTTCGAGACCCTCCAGCTGCACGTAGGACAGGAGCAGCCCGACCCCGCCACCGACGCGCGCGCCGTGCCCATCTATCAGACCACTTCTTACGTGTTTCGCAACAGCCGGCACGCTGCCGACCGTTTCGGCCTGCGTGATGCCGGCAACATCTACGGCCGTCTGACCAACTCTACCCAAGGCGTGTTTGAGGACCGCGTGGCGGCTCTCGAGGGCGGAGTGGCCGGACTGGCCGTTGCCAGTGGGGCTGCCGCTGCCACCTATGCCCTTCAGAACATACTCACCCAGGGCGACCATGTGGTGGCTGCCGACAATCTCTACGGAGGTACGTTCAATCTCATCACCCATACGCTCTCGCAGCAGGGCATTACTCACACCATTGTCCACATTAACGACATCGCTGCCCTCGAAGCGGCCATTCGTCCCGAGACAAAGGCCATCTACGCCGAGACCTTTGGCAATCCCAACAGCGACGTGACCGACTTAGAGGCTGTGGCTGAAGTGGCCCACCGACACCACATCCCCTTCATCGTCGACAATACCTTCGGAACACCTTATCTCATACGCCCCCTCGAGCATGGGGCCGACGTTGTAGTGCATTCTGCCACCAAGTTCATCGGTGGTCACGGCTCCAGCCTGGGTGGCGTCATCGTCGACGGCGGCTCGTTCGACTGGAAGGCGCAGCCTGACAAGTTTCCCACCCTGGCCAAGCCCGATCCCTCTTACCACGGCGCCGTCTTTGCCGACGTGGCCGGGCCCGCCGCCTTCGTCACCCGCATACGAGCCGTCCTGCTTCGCGACACCGGCGCCACGCTCTCGCCCTTCAACGCCTTCATTCTGCTTCAGGGCTTAGAGACCCTCTCGCTGCGCGTAGAGCGCCACGTGAGCAACGCCCTCAAGGTGGTCGACTTTCTGAGCCGTCACCCCAAGGTGGCTCGCGTCAACCATCCCTCGCTGCCCTCTCACCCCGACCACGCCCTCTACCGCCGCTATTTTCCACAAGGCGCAGGCTCCATCTTCACCTTCGAGATTCAGGGCGGGCAGGAAGAAGCCTGGCGCTTCATCGACTCCCTCCCCATCTTCTCGCTCCTGGCTAATGTGGCCGACGTCAAGAGCCTCGTCATCCACCCTTACACCACCACCCACTCGCAAATGTCGCCCACTGAGCTGGCTGAGCAGCACATCACCCCTGCCACCATACGCCTCAGCATAGGTACCGAGCACATCGACGACCTCATCGACGCCCTCAACACGGCCTTCGACGCCGTCTGACACGGTCTAAGAGTCTTCTGTATATACACAAAAACCTGACTTGCTGCCGGGTGTGTGCGGCCTCGCGGCTTACCACCCGGCCTTTTCATGTCCTACTGTCAACCCTCCCCATGACCGCTCTCTCTCCGCGCTACTGCCTGCTCATATCGGGCGGCGTCGACTCGGCCGTAGCCTGCCACCTGCTTTGCTGCCACGGCATCAGGCCCGACCTCTACTACATCGAAATCGGCCCGCAGGGTGAAGGCCTCACCTGCACCGCCGAAGAAGACATCAAGCTCTCGCGCCTCACGTCCTATCCTCATCTATTTGCCCTTTCATGGGCACACGGGCAGGATTTATCATCAGGTTTTGACGAGGGGCGCGCGGTTGCCCTCTTTAGGAACACGCGTGCAGTAATGTGCAGAGGGTGTAGCCGCGGGGCGCACGCGGTTGCCCCTCCTGTGGGCTTACGGTCGGACTATCTCAAAGACTATGGCCATGTGTCGCCTTGCCGCCTTGCTGTGTCGGCAAGGCGTTTTGCCGTTGCCGGAAGCCTTTGCGCGAGTGACATTCGGGCGGATGTCACCTTGCTTTCGGGCGGAAGCAAGGTGGCATTCGGCCCAATGCAACCTGACATTGGGGCAGATTTCATTCGCGCGAAGGCTTCCGGGGACGGCTTCAAGGCATGTAGACACGGCTTCGCGGGGGCATGGAAATCTTAGATGTACATGTGGGCGAAACCGGATGTACATGTAGGAGGAACCGGATGTACATGTGGGCGAAACCGGATGTACATGTAGAAAATACCCTTATACCTATAAAATAAGCCGGAAGCATTGGAGGTAAAACCTGCCATGCTTCCGGCAAAAAAGAGGCAGCCGTCCGTTGTGGGGGCGGCTGCCTCTATGTGAGGATATGTACGGCTACCGGGTCGGGCCGGTGGCTGTGGGATTACTGAATGATGTCGGCGTCAACCATGAGCGGGTTGTTCTCCAGATCGTAGCGAGGAATGGAGAAGTAGAAGCTCTTGTCGTTGTAGCTCTTGGGGCCGATGGGTGCGCCGAAGTAGTCGTTGCTGGGACGTTCGATGGTCTTCTTGAAGCGGCGGGCGGTCTGGAGGGTCTTGCCTTCGCCCCAGAGCTCTACGCGCCAGTTGAAGTAGATTTCGTCCATGAGCTGTTCGAGACTGAGGGTGGGCAGGGTCATCATCTTGTTCTCGTCGCGCTCAGCGAGGAGGGGCATGAGGGCTTCGATGGCCTTGCCCTTATCGCCCATGCGTACTGCGGCCTCAGCGGCGAGGAGGTAAGCCTCTTCGATGCGGAAGAAGTGGATGTCGTTGCGCCAGTTGCGGTCGCCCATGGGCACGCGGCCACTGTCATAGAACTTGTTGACGGGCAGGAGCAGAGAGGGCACCTGTACGAAGTCGGCTCCGCTGTAGAAGCCGAACCATGACTTGCGGCCGTCGCTGTCGGGTATCTCGTTGAAGAGCTCTGCGCTGATAGACTTGACGTCGCCGGCAGCAGTGTAGCCGTAGGTGTAGTAGTCCATCATGCCCCAGAAGGTGCAGAGACCGCCGGTGCTGAGGTTGTCGATGTCGATGCCCCAGAGCCAGCTAACGTTGTCGACGGAGTTGAAGCCATCGTAGAGCTGTGCTGCGGGCAGGATGCTCTTGCCGTTGATGTTTGTGGCCAGTGTGATGGCCTTAGTGGCGGCATTGTATGCCATCTGGTAGTCGGAGAGGGGTTTGTCTTGGCCGTCGGCGGGCAGTCCGCGGTAGATCAGGGTGTATGCCTTGATGATCTGGTTGACGTCGAAGTTAGGCATGTCGATGGTGCTGAAGACGTATCCCTCGCCGGCGGCATTGGCGTAAGCCATGTAGGCTTCGTCAAGTTCGCTAAGGATGAAGTCGTAGATCTCGCTCACCTTGGCGGGTGCCTGAGGACTGGAGACAAGGCTGGTGATGAGGGGCAGGATCTTCATGTCCTTGCTCTGGTCGTAGCTGCGGGCGTAGTTGATGACGAGGTTGTAGTAGGCGAAGGCGCGTGCCGTCTTGGCAGCAGCCCAATACATCTTCTGCTCAGGGTTTTCCGGCTCTTCGGCACCCAATAACTCGAGGCTGTTGTTGGCGGCGTAGATGATGCGGTAGTAGGTGTTCCAGATGATGGCGGTGCGGTTGGCCGTGCTGTAGGCGTTGAGCAGTCGGGCATCGTTGCGGAACCATCCGTAGTCACAGCCGCGTGAGAAGACCATGTCGGCCGACATGAGGTCGGTGGCTATATCGACGCTCTTCTGTCCGAAGTCGTCCTGGTTGGTTGAACCGCCGGCACGCCATTGAGTAAGCTTGGTGTTGACGCCATTCATGGTACCCAGCATGGTGCTGGGGTTCCATTTGGCAGCCTCGGCGATTTGATCTTTGGTGGCGTAGTAGCCGTCGGGCTCACGATCAAGGAAGCTGTCGGCGCAAGAGGTGGTGCCCACCGCGGCGGTGAGGCAGAGCGCGCCTGCAGCCCATTTGAATATCTTATTTGTGTTCATGATTTCATCTAAAAATATTGGAGTTGAACCTTTCTTGGATTTCTGCCTCTCTTAGAAGTTGACCTTCAGGCCGAAGGTGACGTTAGAGGAGGGGAGATACTGCGCGTCGCTGCTGGTACCTGTGAGTGAGGTGCCGGGCAAGAAGCCCTTGCGAGCGGAGAGATAGAAGAGGTTTTCGCCGGAGACGTAAAGCTGTGCGCCCTTGACGAAGCCGATGCGCTCTCTCCAGCGTTCGGGCAGATTCCAGCTAAGCTGAATGCTGCTGAGGCTGAGGAAGCTGCGGCTGGTGAGCCAGCGGTCTGAGGTTCCATTGGCGTAGAGGCTTTCTTGAGTGGCTTCGTTAGTGAGGCGAGGCACGTCGGTCACGTCGCCGGGCTTCTGCCAGCGGTTTTCGATGTCTTTGTGCCAGTTGTTAGAGCCTACTTTGCCGTCGGCCATGAGTCTCTGGTAGGTGTAGTCGAAGGCCTTGCCTCCGAGCGCATAGGCGAAGGTGGTGCTGAGGGTGAAGTCGTAGACGCGGAGGTCGAAGCCGAAGCCGCCGGTGAGGGTGGGGATGGCGCTCTCGCCGATGTAGTACTTGGTGGCGGTGGTCCAGTCTTCAGTGGTCTCCTTGGAGAGGCTGTACTTCTGGCCTCTGTGCTGGCTCTTGAAGAGCTCCATGTCGGTCACGTACTCTTGAGTACCGTCTTCGTAGGTGGCTACGTACTGTGTCCACTGTGCGTTACCGTTGTCGGGGTTGACGCCTTCGTAGTGGCGGAGGTAGAAGTCGTAGATGCTGTGTCCCTTCTGCCATCCGTAGTAGGAGGTCTGGTAGAAGTCCTTGGGACGGCCGGTGATTTCGTCGAGAGGCATCTTCGTCATCTCGTTCTTGTAGTGTGCACCGTTGAGACGTACGTCGAGGCTGACGTTCTTGGTCTTGAGGGCGTGGGCGGTAAGGCTGAACTCTATACCGGAGTTGCGCATTTCGCCATCGTTGACAGGATAGGAAGGGTAGCCGATGGAGTTAGGCGTATTCTTCATATAGATCATGTCGTAGGTGAGCTTGTTGAAGTAGTCGATTTCACCTTCTACGATGTCGAGGATGTTGAACTCGAGGCCCACGTTGAAGTTGGAAGTCTTTTCCCAGGTGAGGTCCTTGTTACCCTTGGCGTTGAACACGAAGGAGGGGTCGGTGCCCATGGTGCGGAGGGCGTAGATGTCGGTGTAGGGATAGTAGGCGAGGGTTCCGCTCACACCGATGCTCTGGTTACCGATGAGACCCCAGCTGGCCTTGAGCTTGAGGTTCTTCAGGATGTTCTGGTTCTGCATGAAGGCTTCGCGGGTGATGTTCCACGCAGCGCTGACAGAGCCGAAGTTACCCCAGCGGTTGCCCTTGGCGAAGCGGCTGGAGCCGTCGGCGCGGTAGGCAGCGTTGAAGAAGTACTTGTTGTCGTAGTCGTAAGCCACCTGAGCGAAGTAGCTGTCGAGTGAGTAGCCGTAGGAGTAGCCTGTGACGTCGTCGATGACCACGGCGTTGCCGAGAGAGTGGTCGTTGGAGCGTACGAGGTTATTCTTAGAGGCGTAGAAGATTTCGTTGTTGGTCCAGTGGGTTTCGTGACCCACGAAGGCGCTCACGTTGTGCACACCGCCGAACTGGTGGCTCCAGTTGAGTATCTGGTTGCCGGTGATGGTGCGGCGCTCAGCCTGCTCGTCGTCTAAGCGGCCCAGGCCTTCGGCATCGCCGTAGAAGGGGTTGGTGAGCACGTAGTTATGGCTCTTATAATAGGTATAGGCGAGGCCGGCCGAGAGACGGAAGTCCTTCAGGAAGGTAGCCTCCAAGCGGCCGTTGCCGGTGAACTGGTCGATGACGGTGTTGTTCTCGTCGAGGTTGGCGCAGCCTGCGGGGTTGAGGCCCCAGGCGTAGACACGTTCGTACTCAGTACCGTAGTCGTAGCGATAGCCGCCTACGAGCTCGTCCTTCACACGCTTGCCTTCCTCGTCGTGGAAGTAGACGGGGTAGATGGCGGGGCAGTTGTTGACGAAGTAGAGGGCGTTGTTGGAAGCACCGCCATCCTGCACGGGCTGGTTGTACTCCAGGTTAGAGTAGGCCACGTTGACGTTACCCTTCAGCCAAGAGGTAATCTTGGTGTCGACGTTGGAGCGGAGGCTGAAGCGCTGGAAGTCGGCGCCCACGAGGTAGCCCTTGTCCTTGGTGTAGCCCACGGAGGTGTAGAACTGGGTGCGCTCGTTGCCGCCGGAGATGTTGATGCTACCGTCAAACTTTTGGCCGGTGCGGAAGAGGGCGTCCTCCCACTTCTCGGGGTTGTACTTGCGGGTGATGCCGCTGTAGAAGCGTCCGGTCTCGGGGTCGATGAGGTCAGCCCCGTCGGCGTTCCACATGTTGTAGCCTTCGCCGAGGCCTGTTTTATCGGTGAAGAGGTACTGGCTGGCCCATGCAGCAGCGCGGTCGTCGCTAAAGCCGCCGAGGATAGAGGCGTAGCCCTTGAGGCTCTCCCATGAGAGCTCGGTGTAGCGCTCAGGCGAGGTGATGACGTCGTAGGTGGGCAGCCAGCGGCCACTGACGCTATACTTGACATCGGCGCCGATGGTCAGCTTGCCCTGCTCTCCGCGCTTGGTGGTGATGATGAGCACACCGTTGGCGCCGCGAGAGCCGTAGAGGGCGGCTGCGGTGGCGTCTTTCATGATGTCGATGGAGGCGATGTCCTTGGGGTCGATGCTGGAGAAGCTGCCGGCGTAAGGCATGCCGTCGAGGATGATGAGAGGCTCGATGCTACTGTTGAGCGAGCCGATACCGCGGATGACGATGCTGGAGGAGCTACCGGGGTTACCGTCGCTCTGGATTACCTGCACGCCTGCGGCTTCACCGGTGAGGGCCTGGGTTACCTCGGTGGTAGACTTGGCCTCAACGATGTCGCCCTTGATCTTGGTGGCGGCACCGGTGAATGAAGCCTTGGTGGCGCGGCCGTAAGCCACGACGTAGGCCTCGTTGAGGTTTTGCTGGTTCTCGCGCAACACGACGCTGACGTTGCCGCTGATGGAGACAGTGGCAGCGTTCATGCCGATGTAGCTGACGTTAAGGTGCTTGGCGTTGGCGGGCACGCTGGAGAGCGTGAACTTGCCGTTGGCGTCGGTCGTCGTAACGATCTTCGCGCCCTGAACCTTGACTTGAGCGCCTACTACGGGGTTGCCGGCCTCGTCGACCACCGTACCCGTCACGCGCTTCTGTGCAGAGGCCGTTGCTGCGGTCAACAGCAAGCCGGCCCCGAGGAGCACTAACTTTTTGTTCATAAACTAAACCATTATATTAAACATTGTGTCTCTGGCTAATGTCGGTGACGCCCCCGCCAGGCTGCGGGATATGGTGCGTCGGGGCGATGCACAATTTGTGGCACAAGTTGTGCACGGCGAAAGTCCCCCTTCCCGCCCGTCGCCGCAGCCTCATACCCTCATGGTTATATGGCAGAGACGCTCGATAACATCCCTTCACATCACCGCCATTTGTCCACAAGTGAAGCAAATACCCCTCCTACATAGCAAGATGGCAGTTGTAGCTGCCAAAAAGCAGACAAAATGCCCCAAAGTGTTAAAAAAGCAGCTCAAAATAAAAGATAAATTTTGCAGAACAAATATAAAGGCCTACTTTTGCCGCTTGAAGCATCTTGGGCGCATTGGAAGCCTACGCCACTGATAATGAGATGGCTCTTTCTTATCGCCACCGATGGCTCGGGATGACGGCTGGGAGATTGCCCACAAAGCTAAACAGACAGAGAGACGCGTCAGCAAGTATTACCCCTTGCTGCCCGACTGCTTGACCTGCCTCCCCGCCGTGCACAACTTGTGCCACAAGTTATGCATCGCCCGACGCACCGTATCCCGCAGCCTTGCGGGGGCGTCGCCCTACCATCTGCAGAGACACAATGTTTAATATAATAGTTTAGTTTATGAACAAAAAGTTAGTGCTCTTGGGAGCCGGCTTGCTGCTGACCGCGGCAACGGCCTCCGCACAGAAGCGCGTGACTGGACGTGTGGTTGACGCCCACGGCGAGCCCATCGTCGGTGCCTCAGTGAGCATCGAAGGCTCTAAGCTGAAGTCGTCCACCGATGTCAATGGTAACTTCACGTTCCAGAATGTGCCGGCTTCTGCCAAGAAGATTTCTGTGACCTACATCGGCAAGGCGGCTCAGACCGTCTCCATCGCCGGTAACGTCAAGATTGTGCTGAAGGACAACGACAAACTGCTCGACGAAGCCATGGTTGTGGCTTACGGTACGCAGAAGAAGGCCACCTTCACAGGCTCGGCCGCCATCGTCGGTGCTGACGAGATAGGCAAGGTGCAGGTGACCAACGCCGTAGACGCTCTCAAGGGCAAGGCTTCGGGTGTACAAATCTACAGCTCCTCCGGCCAGCCCGGCACAGAACCCAGTATCCGCATACGCGGTGTCAACTCGCTCAACGCAGGCAACTCGCCCCTCATCGTCGTGGACGGCTCACCCTACGACGGCAGCCTCAATGACATCAACCCCACCGACGTGGAGAGCATGACCGTGCTAAAAGACGCTGCCTCCACCTCACTCTACGGTGCGCGCGGCGGTAACGGCGTCATCCTCATCACCACCAAGAGAGCCAAGGCCCATGAAGGCGCCAAGGTGACCTTCGACGGCAAGTGGGGCGTCAACTCTAAGGCCACTTCCGAGTATGAGACCGTGAAGAGCGCCGCAGGCTACTACGAGCTCTGGTACAAGGCCCTCTACAACTACGCCGTCAACAATAGCGGCCTCGATGCACGCTCCGCATGGCTCTGGGCCAACAACAACCTTATCGACGGCAACTACGGCCTGGGATACAACGTCTACAGCGTGCCCGAAGGCCAGATGATGATAGGCGCCAACGGAAAGCTCAACCCCGCAGCCATCCTCGGTAACGTCATAGAGTATAACGGCGAGAAGTACCTGCTCACTCCCGACGACTGGGAAGACGAGGTCTACGGCACAGGATTCCGCCAGGAGTACACCGTCAGCGTGCAGAGCGCCAACGACCGCGGCTCCTTCTACGCCTCGGCCAACTATCTGGACAACGAGGGTATCACCGTAGCCTCCGACTACAAGCGCTTCAGCGCCCGCTTCAAGGCCGACCAGCAGCTCAAGCGCTGGCTCAAGGTCGGTGTCAACATGGCCTACTCACACTTCAACCGCGACCGCCTCGGCAGCGAAGGAGCCGACGGGTCGAGCGGCAACATGTTTGGCATGGTGAGCGTAGCCCCCATCTACCCCATGTACATCCGCGACGAGCACGGCAACATACTCTACGACAATGTGGCAGGCGTGAAGCGCTACGACTACGGCGACGGCGCCATAGGCCTCTCGCGCCCGGCTTCGGCCTATCTGCAGGCCAACCCCATTGGCTCAGCCCTCCTCGACATCTACAACTCTGAAGGCAACACCTTCAACGGTACAGGTACCTTCGAGGTAACCCTCCCCTTGGGCTTCAAGTTCACCTCCATCAACAACGTCTACCTCCGCGAGAGCCGCACCACCAGCACCACCAACTCCTTCTACGGCCAGTACGCCGATCTCGGAGGCCAGGTCTACAAGAGCCACTCCCGCAACTGGAGCACCAACTACCAGCAGCGCCTCGACTGGGCCAAGACCTTCGGCAAGCACAGCGTCGAGCTGATGGCCGCCCACGAAGCATACACCCTCTACGGCTACGGCATCAACGCCGACAAGTCTAACCAGTTCTCGCCCGAAAACAGCGAGCTCGACGGCGCCGTAGTCATGGGCTCGGCAGGGTCGTCCACCAGCGACTACAACACCGAGTCATGGCTCGGCCGCGCCTCATATAGCTTCAACGACCAGTACTTTGCCTCTGTCAGCTACGTGCGTCAGGCCTCGTCCATCTTCCACCCTGACAACCGCTGGGGCTCCTTCTGGAGCGTGGGCGCCGGCTGGCTCATCGACAAGGAGAAGTGGTTCAACGTCTCCTGGGTCAACTACCTCAAGCTCAAGGCATCCTACGGCGAGAACGGTAACGACAACATCGACCCCTACCTCTACACCAACGGCTATAAGATAGTCAACAGCAACAACCAGGTATCCATCGTGCCCACCCACAAAGGCAACAAGGACATCTCCTGGGAGAAGAACGCCAAGTTCAACGTCGGCATAGACTTCAGCGTGCTCAACGACCGTCTCTCGGGTAGCATCGAGTACTACTCCAACAAGACCAACGACATGCTCTTCTACTTCCCCCTCCCTGCCACCGCAGGCTTCGGCGGATACTATGCCAACATCGGCGACGTGCGCAACAACGGTGTCGAGATTGAGCTCAGCGGCGACGTCATTCGCACCCGCAAGATACAGTGGACACTCTACGCCAACATCACCAGCAACCACAACGAAATCACCCGCCTGCCCGACGAACGTAAGACCCAAATAGTCGACGGCAAGGAAGGCTACTCCAGCGGCAGCTACTTCTACTCCGAGGGCGGAAGCGCCTACACCATGTTCGGTCGCAAGTATGCAGGCGTAGACCCCGAAACGGGTAAGGCCCTCTACTGGATGGACAAGGTGACCACCGACGAGAATGGCAATGAGGTGACCAAGCGCGTCAAGACCGACAG
The DNA here is from genome assembly GCA_945836755.1 of uncultured Bacteroidales bacterium. GTDB lineage: Bacteria > Bacteroidota > Bacteroidia > Bacteroidales > Bacteroidaceae > Alloprevotella. The sequence continues at coordinate 6,260 of CAMAMB010000009.1, read as the reverse complement.
CTACAACGATGCCACCGACTACTGCTGGGGCGACGTCATGCCCGACTTCTACGGCGGCTTCGGCACCAAGTTCTCGGCCTTCGGCTTCGACCTCAGCGTCGACTTCCAGTACCAGATTGGTGGCTACGTCTACGACTCCGACTATGCCAGCCTCATGAGCGTCACTCCCGGCAAAGCCATGCACAAGGACATACTCAAAGCCTGGTCGTACGACAATCCCAACTCCAACATCCCCCGTCTCCAGTACAAGGACGACGCCACGGCTTCCTCCTCTGACCGCTTCCTGACCAACGCCTCCTACATCACGCTCAGCAACATCACCCTTGGCTACACCCTGCCTAAGAAGTGGACCAAGTTCGTAGGCGTAGAGAGTCTCCGCCTCTACGTCGTGGGCGACAACCTCTACACCTGGTCTAAACGCAAAGGCCTCGACCCCCGTCAGAGCATCGGCGGCGGAGCCTCACAGGCATACTATCGCCCCATGCGTACCATCTCAGGCGGTGTCACCATCACCCTCTAATCTGACTGCTTACGTCCCGGCCTCTGTGGCGCCTTCACTCAGCGAAGGCCGCCACACCGCAGGGCGAATACCAAGAAAGATAAACCCAACAACATGACTACAATGAAACATCTCAATAAGCTGTTCCTCGGCCTCGGCCTCTCGGCTGTGGTGGGAACCGGACTTACCGGCTGTGCCGATGAAACCTTCCCCACCGACAGCGCTACCCAGGAGCAGGTCAACAATTCGGCCTCCGCTCTCGAGGGTGCTCTCAATGGTGTGACAGCCTACATGAATAACGCTTCTACCTCGTGGTTCGACTATGGTCACTTCACCTTTGCCTACGGCGCCATGATGGTCATTCGCGACCTTCAGACCGCTGATGCCCCCCGTGCTGAGTCGCGCTACGACAACTTCAAGAGGTGGGAAGAAAACCGCTACCTCGGCGATAGCTACATCTACATGCAGTATATATGGAACTACTACTACGCCCTCGTCAACACGGCTAACGTCGTCGTAGGAGGAGCCGACATGGAGACCGCCTCCGACGAGCAGAAAGGCTACCTCGGAGCAGGTTATGCCTTCCGAGCCATGGCCTACCTCGACCTCGCACGCTGCTACGAGTATCTCCCCTGTGTAGGCACAGAGGCGCTCAGCACCGAAGGAAACCCCATCGACTCTCTCACCGTGCCCATCGTCATTGAAGGCATGACCGAAGAAGCCCTCCGCAACAACCCACGCGCCCACCGCAAGGTCATGAAGGCCTTCATCGAGGATGACCTCAACAAGGCCGAAGAGCTCATACCCTTCCTCGAAGACCGCGCCGGCGGCACACGCCCCGACCTGGCCTGTGTCTACGGCCTCAAAGCGCGCCTCTACATGTGGGTAGAAGACTACCCCAAGGCCGAAGAGTATGCACGCAAGGCCATCGACGCCGCAGCCGTCAACCCCATGAACGAAGATGACTGCCTCAACACCACAACCGGCTTCAACGACATCACAAAGTGGATGTGGGGCTCTACCCTCACCTCCGAAGACGGCCTCGTACAGTCCGGCATCATCAACTGGACAAGCTGGATGTCTAACCAGACCCTCTATGGCTACACCTCCCCCGACCCGGGCATGCCCTTCGCCATGATCGACCGCAACATGTACGAGCGCATCAGCGACACCGACTTCCGCAAGTATGAGTTCAAGGCGCCCGCCGGATCCTTCCTCGCCGAGAAGAACCGCTACATCGACGGCATCAAGGTCGAGTGTCAGCAGACACTCCCCGACTATACAGCCCTCAAGTTCCGCCCCGCACAGGGCAACTACGACACCCCCTCCATAGCCTCCGCCTCCAGCTATCCCCTCATGCGCGTCGAAGAGATGTACTTCATCGAGGCCGAGGCAGCTGCCCATCAAGAGCCCGACCGTGGCAAGCAGCTCCTCGAGAGGTTCATGAAGGATTACCGCGACCCCGAATACGTCTGCTACGTCGACAGCAAGGAAGAGGTGGTCGAAGAGACCGTCTTCCAGAAGCGCGTCGAGCTCTGGGGCGAAGGACAGTCATTCTTCGACATCAAGCGCCTCGACTACGGTGTGCTCCGTGGCTACCCCGGCACCAACTTCTATGCCGGCACACGCTACAACACCCTCCACCGCCCCGCATGGATGAACTATTGCATCGTCCGAACCGAGGCCAATAACAATGCCGCAGTCCGTGGGTACAACAACCCCGACCCCTCAGACACCATCGACGAGTGGTCTGAATAACCCACCTAAACCTATCACACAATGAAAAAGATATTCAAACTCAGCTATATCTTCGTAGCCGCAATGATGGCACTCACAGCCTGCGACGACGACTACGAATACTCTCCCGCCGGCGAACCCGTCGTGACCAGCAGCATGACATTTGCCGAAGGTTTAGCCTACTCGGCAGAGCTTGCCCCCGAAGACAACGAGATTGAACTCACCGTCCTACGTGCCTCCGCAGAGGGCAGTGAGAAGGTGGGCCTTGACATCGTAGGTGCCGACTGCTTCGAGGTGCCCGCCTCCGTCAGCTTCGAAGAAGGGCAGACCCGGGCCTCCTTCATCCTCAAAATCAACGACAAGATGAAGTACTTCACCCGTTACACCGTCACCCTCCGCCTCCGCACCAACGAGTACGACCCCGCCAACAACGGCTTCATCACCCTCACGCTCTCCAAGAACGACTACACAGATGTGGCCACCGGTGTCTATAAGTCACAGCTCTTCAGTGGCTGGTCTACAACCCTCCAGTACTCCGCTACCTACGACCAGTATCGACTCGGAGAGTGGATAACCCCGGGCTACGACCTTTTCTTCAAGTGGGAGAAGGGTGCAGCAGAGGTAACCATGCTCCAGCCGGAGTATGAGACAGGCTACACTCACTCAACTTATGGTCTTGTCACAGGAAAGTGTATCCCCATCAACGAGGCCGGCGACGTAGCCCTCTTCCAGAACGACACCTTCTACTTCGGCTTCAACTACTACGTATCCGCAGGTTCTTTCGGCAACTTCCTCGATACATTCCAGGTAACCTCCTGGAACGAATAAATCAGACCTCACCTCATAGCAGGGGCAGCAGTCGCTACACAGCGGCCGTTGCCCCTGCTTGTCGTATACTTGTCGCCCAACCGTCGCTCCGGCTCCATGCGCACGCAGTGGCTCACGTACCACCGGCCTGCCTCCCGGTCTATAGACCGTCCCCCCACCACGCGTCATGTCCATATAACCACTACTTTTACCGGTCTTACCATCCCTCAAACTATATGAAAAACGACGCCCCCACACCCCTCTATGTACGACTCGACGCCAGGGCCTCAGTGACAGACAGCCCGGCCAACGGCACGATTAACCTCGACCTCCGTCTCGACGTCGCCCCCCTCCTCTCCCTCCTCCGACAGCAGCTCATCCTCGCCCCGCAGTCCGTCCCGCCCGCCTCAGGGCCCACCCTCCTCGAGTTCGTAGACAGCGCCGTCAGAGACAAGCGCCGCCAGGTGGGACAGCATTGCCGTCTCAACACCTGGCGCAAGTACCTCACCCTCCAGCGCCACCTCCGCCTCTTCACCCCCGATTATGCCAAAGACCACAGCCACAGCCCAGCCGACCTCACCCTCGCCAACCTCACACCCGCCTTCGTCACAGCCTTCGCCCGCCACCTCTCACACACCCTCCACCTGCGCCCCGGCACCATTCGCCTCTATCTCTCCACCTTCAAAGCCCTGCTCCGACAGGCAGCACGCCGAGGCCTCATCACCATCGACCCCTTCGCCGACTATCGGCTGCCCCCGCCCTCGCGCCGCTACATACATCTCTCGCGCCACAACCTCGTAAGCCTCGCCGCCCTCCCACTCACAGGCTGCGCCGACCACGTCCGCAACCTCTTCCTCTTCTCCTGCTATACAGGCCTTGCCTGGCGCGACCTGCGCGAACTCACCCCCGACGCCGTCGAGCGAGACACAGCAGGAGGCGGATGGATCACTACAAAAAGAACCAAGACCGGACAACCCTCCACCATACGCCTGCTCCCACCCGCCCTCCGCCTCCTCGACAGCCTGCCACGCCACACCGACAGAGCGAAGGGATGGCTCTATGTACCCGACAACCGCACCGTCAACCGACACCTCCACACCTTCGCCGCCAAGCTACAACTCACACAGCCACTCACCTTCCACGTGGCACGCCACACCTTCGCCACCCTCCTCCTCGCCTCAGGCGTCTCCATAGAGACTATCAGCGTCATGCTCGGACATTCGCGCGTCACCACCACCCAGCTCTACGCCCAGGTCACACGCAACAAACTCCTGAAAGAAGCACCCAAAATGTCCCTCGCCCTACGCAACATCATGCCCCACTGACACAAGCCCCACCCCCTCCATCGCCCCCCCCATCCCTCAAACAGCCCCCGGCCCTTGTCACAGGGCAAAACTATCGCTACAAGCCATGCGCGCCCAAGCTGCTACCTATACACTAACTCTCTCTCCGTGTCCCCATCCTCTCCCCCGCATCCCGGGAAACTGTCGCAACACAAAACCACCACAACAAGCCACGTCCATCTTCCCACGCCCCTAACCCGTGGGCACACATACATTATAATATAGTCTCCATACCTCATCCGAGAACACCTATATATAAATAGCCTCTTCCCCCTCCTTCATTCCTCCGACCGCACCCACATCCCATCAACACACCCGCCATTGCCCACACCCTCCCCCAGCAACCTCAGCAGTTGTCACAGGGCAAAGCCACCATTACATGCCATGCCCCTCTTTCCACGCCCCTCGCCAGAGAATACCTATATATAAATAGCATCGTTCCCAACCTTTCACGCCATCGCCCCCACTTATCACGCCCCGCTCCCATTCTTCGCGTCCCTTCCTCCATGCTTCACACATCTCAGCACACACTTTTCGTCCAGTACCCAACCTTTCGCATCATTGCTCCCATTCTTTGCGCACCTTCCCCCATCCTTCACACGTCCGACCACACCCTTTGCGCCCAGCTCCCAACCTTTCGCATCATCGCCCCCACTTACCACGCCCCGCTCCCATTCTTTGCACACCTTCTCCCATCCTTTACACGTCTGAGCACACAGTTTTCGCTCAGCACCCAACCTTGTCACAGCCCATCTCCATTCTTTGCACACCTTTCCCCCATCCTTCGTACCTCCAAGCACATCCACTTCTCCCCTGCACCCATCCTTTCACACCCTCGCCCCATTCTTCGTATCTCCGAGCACACCCACATCTCCCCAGCACCCCATTCTTTCACACTCTCGCCCCCATTAGCCACACTTCGTCCCCATTCTTTGCACACCTTTCCTCCATCCTTCACACTCCCAAGCACACCCACATCTCCCCTGCATCCTATCTTCTCACGCCATCGCCCCAACTTCTCACACTTTTCCCTCCTTCCCCCCCACTTCGCACCCACCTCTCACACCCAAGCCCATCTCCATCCCCCACATTCCCCGAGGTAAGGGGGTAATCTTAGAGGTACATGTAGGAAAAACGGGAAGCATTAGAGTGATAGGGGTTGGCGATGTCGGTCTTGCGGGCCGCCGCGGATGCTGCATGAAGATGGGGTAGGAGGGAGTTTGGAGGCATGTGTTTTGCTATCTGTGCCTGTCAAAAAGGGGTGGAAGTGGTGGAAAAACAATTTTTTTTGAAAAAATGTGGGGTAAACTCTTGCCCGGTTCGAGGTCTTGGCGTACTTTTGCACTCGCTGACGGAAAAACGGGGCCTGTTTCCCGTTGTTCAGTGAGCAGTTCTTTGAAAGGATTTCATAAACCTATTGTAGAGAAGTACAAGAGACACAGAGCATCGGCGGCCTTGTGATGAGGTTGTCCGTTGTCTGGGTAGAAATGTTCTCTGTCAATATCCAAGTTAGATAAGTCAGTGATAGTCTTGAGTTCAGAATAAGAATCAGATTTTAGATAATACAATGAAGAGTTTGATCCTGGCTCAGGATGAACGCTAGCTACAGGCTTAACACATGCAAGTCGAGGGGCAGCATGTCTTGAACTTCGGTTCGGGATGATGGCGACCGGCGCACGGGTGCGTAACGCGTATCGAACCTACCCTTTACTCGGGCATAGCCTTGCGAAAGTAAGATTAACTCCCGATGTTTTCCATGCATCGCATGTTGTGTGGAACAAAGTTTACGGTAAAGGATGGCGATGCGTCCCATTAGCTAGTTGGCGGGGTAACGGCCCACCAAGGCGACGATGGGTAGGGGTTCTGAGAGGAAG
>CAMAMB010000008.1 GCA_945836755.1 uncultured Bacteroidales bacterium | reverse complement strand
ATTGCAGTTTTTCCTGGGCTGCTTCCAGTTTTTCCTACATGCCTTGGAGGTATAGTCGGATGCCTTGGTGGGGAAGTTGGAAGGTTTGTGAGACCTTTTTATTGATTTGTGGCAGGTCAGAGGCATGGCCCGTGGTAGCCGGGAAGCCTTTACGTAACAGACTTTCCGTTTCTTCCTACAACCTTTCACTGATTTTGTAGGAGGTTGATATACATGTGGTTACGTATGTAGGATTTGGTCTTGCTACCTGCCATAAATGTAGCATGCGTGGCAGCATTATAGCCTATGCCTCACAGCCTTACAGAGGTGTGGTGTAAGGAGGGGCATAGACTGTTTGTCAGATATTTTGTTCCGGTCAGCCCTCTGTTGCAGCGGGTAGTGATTGCTGGGTTCGCAGAGGGCTTCTTGGGAGTGTCGGAGATGTATGTGTGGTTAGGCTACCGGTTGTTGTATGATAGACAGCCACTTTTCAGGGTCGGCCTGGTTCCATATACCATCTACATAGCTGCATCGTGGGTGGCCGATGGCGGTAAGGCCGTGGTCTTCCATGTATTTGAAGAGGGCGGTATACGACTCGTAGAAGCGGTCGTACGGGCCGTAATGCTTCAGGCAAAGCGCCTTCTCAACGGCAGGCAGACGCTTGAATTGGATGATGGACGAGTCGTGTCCCATTTCTTCCACCTGCTCGCAATACTCTATGTCGATGTGGGTGGGAGAATACTCCTCATTATGCTCAATGGTGAAGCAGTATCCCGGAGGGGGACATTTGCAGCCAAGGCGTTGCATCTCAGGACCTATGGTCTGGCAGCAGAGCAGGCCGAGGGCTTCGTAGCTTGGTATAATGGTACGATGTGAAGCCACTATGATAGAGGGCAGAGATTGTAGTGAGATTGTTTGCATAAGGGTAATGGATGTGAGGTAATTCTTCCAGTGTAGCAGCTGATTACGCCGAGCTGTGAGCTCTTTTAACCGCTGGTCAACTTCCGCAATTTTGGCATCCAGCTGTGGAATGGTCGGCGTCTGTGACTCTTCTTCAAACAGCGCTGTGACTTCGTCTAAGGAGAAACCCAGGAGCTGGAGGTTGCGGATTGTTTTGAGACGCTGCATTTGTCCCACCGTGTAGTACCTGTAGCCAGTCCACTCATCTACCTCTTCAGGCAGTAGAAGTGATTTCTGCTCGTAGAAGCGCAGGGTCTTTACAGTGACCTGTGTCAGCCGGGAGAATTGACCGATGGTGAATTTTGTTTTCATGATCGCGATACGTTTGCTAAGCGACGGCAAAGGTAGATGCTGCCCTAAGGGACGAGTCAAGTCTTTCTGCCATTTTTTTTAGGGCAAGGGTAGAAAATGTGCCGCTTCTCTGAGATAGATGCCTCATTATCGGAGGTCACCGTGGAATTGACGGGGCAAGAAGGAGGCGGGGGACGATGGTATTATCTCGTCACCCTCTTGGGATAAAAAAGCGGCGAGGCTGCACGTGGATGGTGCAGCCTCGCCGTGGAGGGAATTGTATCTCCGGTGTGGAGAGGAATGTGTCTTACTGAATCTTGACAGTGGCGCGACGGTTGTAGGAGAAGGGTGAGAGGTTGTCTACACCACCCTTAGCCTCGGTGATGATGTTGTCGGGGTTGACACCCATCTTCACGAGTTCCTTGGCAACGGTGTCGGCACGGCGCTGTGAGAGAGCCTGGTTGTAAGCGGCGGAGCCTGTCTTGCTGTCAGCGTAGCCGGAAACGACAATCTTAGAGTTGTTGGCCTTGGCGTATTCAGCAAGTTCCTTTACGTTGACGAGGTCCTTGCGGCTGGCCACCTTGGCAGAGTTGATATTGAAGAATACGCTGGCAGCGGTACCTACGAAGAGGGTCTTGGTGGAGGCCTCTACTACAGAAGGCTGAGCGGGCTTCTGGTTAGCAAGCATGTCGCGGAGGCGAGCATTTTCGTCCTGCTGTTCCTTGATGGTCTGGTTGAGGGCATCTACCTGCTCCTTGTTCATGGCCATGAGTGCGTCTACGTCAGGCACTTTCTCCCAGTTGCACTTGCCTACGTTGTAGGTAAGGCCGACGCTGAGGCCAATCTTCTTATCCCAGTAGCGGCTTGTGAACTTCTTGTGACTGAGGTAGTTGTCGTTGTGAGCCGCATCATGTTCGCCTTCGTAGGCGGCAACGTTGAGGTCGGCGAAGATTTGGAGGCGCTTGCTCACCTTGAAGTTGTTGAGCAAACCGAGGTGGTAAGAGATTTCGTTCACCTTGTCGGTGAAGTTGTGTGCGTAGCCTATACCGAAGTAGGGTATGAAGTTCCATACACGGTTTTCGTTATAGCCGTAGAAGAGGTTGGAGAAATTGAACATCACATCTTCATGGATGTCAATCTGTGTGAAGAGAGGGTGAGAACTGTTGGTGTTGACCTGACGACCCCATCCACCTTCAACTTTAGTGCGGAGACCGAGGCCGGGAGTAAACCATTTGCCTACAGCCACTTCAAGGCCAAGTGAACCACGCTTGTCGCTGAAAGGCAGTTTGTCGACCTTGTGTTCTTGTGAAGAGTACCAAGCGTTGGCATTTACACCGAAGCTCCAGAACCAGTTTGACCAGAAGGAGTTGGTAGCTACGCTGTACTTCTGTGAGGGCACCTCAGTGTCTTGTGCCATCACTGCTCCTGTAGAGAGGCCTACAAAAGCAAGAGCAATCATTAATTTTCTCATGACAGAATGATTTGAAAACTATAAATATTTGTATTGATTACATGTATCATTCGCACCGGCTTGACGTCTGCGAGGCTAACTTGCAGCTGCTCAAAGGGTAACACGAGAGGCCGGGCGTATGGGCGCAGTTGTTGTAATTTGGCGCGGCAAAGATAGCAAAGGTTTGGTATCTACACCAAGAATTCTTAAATAAATCTTTTATCTAAAAACGCTAACTTCTTGGTATTTGCATAATAGGAACACCATTCTGTCGTTTTAGGATAGTAGTATGCGTGCAAGTCTGAATAGTTGTAAGGGGCTATCCAAGCCATCGTTCGATGGTCTCGTAGTCTACCATGACGAGGATGGTGTGTCCGTCGGGGGTAAGATTGGGAGTTGTGGTGGTAAAGAGGCGTTCGATGATGTCCCGCATTTCGTCCTGGCTGAGTATCTGCCCGACGGGCACAGCCACTTTACGGGCGAGGGTGAGGGCGAACCCGTGGGTTACGGTGGAGGCTATGTCGGTCTTCCCTGCCACGGCATTGGCCAAAATCTCTTCTACAAGTGGGAGTGGGCTCAGTCCTTCGGCGCCGTATGGCATGGCGAGGATGGAGTAGCTGCCGGCTCCTAAGGGGGAGAGGTCGAACCCCACTTTCTGCATGGAAGGAATAAGGCTCTCCATCACAGGCACTTCAGCAGGACTCACTTGCAGCATCTCTGGAAATAGAAGGCGCTGAGATGCGGCCGGTGCTTCGGTAATCTGCTTCATGTAACGCTCGTAGAGGATGCGCACATGAGCCCGGTGCTGGTCTATCAGGGCAAGGCCGGAGTGGAGGGGGGCCAAAATATAAGTGCCCCGCAACTGGATGAGGTCGTCGTGGTGGGATACAGTATCAGGGCCACTTTCGAGACTGGCGTAGAGCGATGTCTCTGTGGGGGGAGGTGTGGCCTCGGAAGTGTCGTCTGAAGGGGTAGGCGATGGGTGGGGATGCTCCTCACTGATAGCCCCCTTCTCTGTGGTAAATGTGCTACCGGCCACTTGTTGGGCGCTCTCGTCGGGGATGCTGTCAGCGATTGGAATGGAGGCATGATGGGCAATGCCTTCGTACGCTGCCTGCCAATGGGAATGGCGTGTCGGGTTGGCCTGAGTGTGTGGTTGATAAGAGGGGAAAGTGCTCTTGAAGGGATTGAAGGAAGCGTCGACCTTAATCTGGGGCTGTTGTATCTGCCGTAGGGCCTCATCAGTCTGGGGCATGGGTGGGATATAAGGGCGTCCCTCCACGTCGAAATCGATGGCCGGAACCGCGCCATACTTGCCGAGGGCCTCTCTGACGGCAGCCAGAAGTATCTGGAAGATGGCTGTGTCGTCTTCAAACTTTATCTCCGTCTTGGTGGGGTGAATATTTACGTCAAGACGGCCAGGGTCTACTTGTAGAGATAGGAAGAAGGGTAGTTGCATGCCTTCTGCCACGAGGCGGTCGTAGGCACTCTGTATGGCTTTGGCAAAATAAGGGTGTCGCATGAAGCGGCCATTGGCAAAGAGGAACTGGCGAGCTCCTTTGCGGCGTGCCGCTGAGGGAACGCCGACGAAACCGCTAATCTTTACAAGATTGGTGTCCACCTCGACGGGGATGAGCTGACTGTCTGTCTTCTGGCCAAAAAGGGCGGCGATGCGGCGGCGAAAGTTGCCCTCGGGAAGGCTGAGCAGGAGGCTTTCGTCGCTGTGGAGGCTGAAAGTTACGTCGGGGCGAGATAGTGCAATGCGCTCCATCTCAGCCATGATGTGGGAGAGCTCAGTCTGATGTGACTTGAGGAATTTGCGGCGGGCCGGTATGTTGAAGAAGAGGTTGCGCACCGCGAAATTGGCTCCAACGGGGACGCTGGCCGGCTCTACGCTTACCACCTTCGATCCCTCAATGCGGAGGGCAGTGCCAACCTCCTCGCCTTTCTGCTTGGTGCGGAGCTCAACCTGAGCTACTGCAGCAATGGAAGCCAAGGCCTCGCCTCTGAACCCCATGGTCTGAAGATGGAAGAGGTCGGTTGCCTGGCGTATCTTAGAGGTGGCGTGTCGTTCGAAGGCCATGCGGGCATCGGTGGTGCTCATGCCTTGCCCATTGTCGATTACCTGGACGAGGCTCTTTCCTGCGTCCTGCACCCATACCTCAATGTCGGTGGCGCCGGCGTCGAGGGCATTCTCCACCAGCTCTTTGATGATGGAGGCCGGTCGTTGTATCACTTCGCCGGCTGCTATCTGGTTGGCCACAGAGTCGGGTAATAGTTGGATGATGTCAGACATGGATGATGTAGGGCGTGGATGGTGTGGAAACGGTGGATGGTAGTGTCAGGGTTTGGCGTCAGAGTTTCTGCAACGGGGCTACGCGGCGAACTGAAGGCTTCAGCTCAGTACCTTTCTTCTTGCCTCGCCAGATGAAGACGTCTTCAGGGCTTAGTGGCCGTATGTAGTCGAACCATGCGAAGCCGGGCAGCTGGCTCCGCTCTTTGGGGGCAAGTCCGAGAGGGTAGAAGCACCCGGTAGAAGCGGGAGCCCATATCTTGTGGAGTTTGCGTTCCTGCATGAACATGCGGGCTTTCGAGGTCTCGGTGTAGTTTTGGTACAGCACGATGCTGTCTCGTTCGAGGGGATAGTTTACCACCATCACATTGCCCTCGGCCTGGTTTTCGCGTAGCTCGCCCTGGGTGTAGTATGAGCGCATTTTCTGTGCGGCCACCTGGTTGAAGTGTATGCTGTCCACCTGCTCCACCATGAGAGCTTGTCGGTCGACGTGGGTCGAGTCTATGGTCGAGTCGTTCATGAAGATGTTGATTTCCTCGCCCACGATCTGGCGATTGTCGCTCCATACTATGGGGTCGCGGTAGAGGGTCAGGATGTTGTCCCGTGTGTTGAATACCAGCGAGTCGGCCACGGCCTGCACGTCCTTGCGGTAGGCCCGTGTGTGGAAGTATCCGTGCATCACTCTGTAGACCGAGTCAGTCTCTATATTATATGTATAGAGGCGAATGGTGTCAGCGTGGAAGTAGAGGGTGTCATTGCCTTGGGAGTAATCGCGTGCCAAGGCGTGTCCGGTTGCGAAGGCTTCGCCTGTCAGTTCGTTGTAGCGGGCGTAGTCGCCGGTGAGAATGTTCTTGTTGAGCGTGTCTTCGCAGCTTACGTTGTAGCGTGCCTCCATCCATCCCGTATTTTTGTCGTAGTAGATGGTGTCGCCTTCCATGATGCGGTTGCGTCCAAATGCCTTGGTGGCTCTCAGCAGGCGTACTTGCTCGGACTCAGAGTTGTAAAACCCGTGTTCGGTGTAGATGCGGTCTGAGCCGGAGTAGATGTTGGAGCGTCCCAGCACTTCGGCCCACTTGGTCTGTGTGTCATAGTGTAGGGTGTCTGTCACCAGCCTGAACTTGGGGCTCCGCAGCTCCACGTTGTAGTTGAACTTTGCCGTGCGCAGGTCGGTATGGTATTCTCCCCAGTCGGAGGTGAGTACATTTTCTCCGTCTACGAGGCGGCCTCCTTCGAAGTAGTAGCCGGTATGGTAGTAGCGGTCGTAGTTGAGGCTGTCGGTATAGAGCTTTTGCTGTCTATGTGTCATGACAACGCCTTCGCGCATCTCGGCGATGAGGGTAGTGCCATCATAATGGAGACGGTCGCCTGTGAGCGAGAGGGTATCTCCTTGCACGATGCGTACATGACCGAAGGCGTCAAATGTTTGCGACAGGTCATATAGCACGGCGCTGTCACAGTACATGGTCATGCCGGAGTGTTTGAGTACCACCTTCCCGCTGAGTCGTTTGGCGTCGTTCATGCTGTTCTCGGTGAAGCGCAGGTTGTCGGCGTGGATGAGGGTGATGCGTTCGTCGTCTTTGGGCGTTGGCCTATTGTGAAGGGTAGGCATGGCGCATAGCATGCAACTGACTATCAGGCCGACCGGTAGTAAGCCTCTTGTCAGTCTGTGAGAGTGGCATAGGTACGATGAACGCCGGTGTAGCAGCGTGGCGAGAGTGGGCAGGAGGTGAGGGAGGGCTTTCTTCATAGAAGGCTGTTATCTGTATAGGAGGTGGGCTTCTGCGTGGCCTGTTTGGGCCGGGCCACCTGTTGCTGGTTACAAAAGTACGGCATCTTTTTGAGGCGTGGCTTACTGCTTGCCCACTTTTTGAGAAGTGGCTTCTGTGCCTCTTGCTTCATGGTTTCTCGGGGTGTCATATCTATCCATCGGATAGAATTGATGTATAGAGAGACAGGTGGCCGGTTCAGTCTCTCACCACGTTGAAGTAGCAGGCGTGTGGGCTGCTGAGGTAGAGGCCGCAGACCGAAGACTGGGGATACATGGCCCCATTCTCGGTGAGTCGTATGCCTATGTCGTCAAGACGAAGCAGCTGTGCCATCTTGAAGATGAGGCTTTGGTCGGGCAGGGAGGGATAGCCTATGGCCGGCCGTATGCCTTGGTAGGCGGCACGGGCGAGGTCTTCGGGGCTGAGGTGTTCGTCGGGGGCATACCCCCAAAGGTGGCGGCGCACCTCACGGTGAAGCCACTCGCTGCCGGCTTCGGCCAGGCGGTCACACACACTTTGCAGCAGGATGGCATGATACTGGTCGCTTCCCTTGCGTGCGTGCTCCACCTTCTGCCGCAGGGTAGGAGAGAGGGTGATGGCAAAGGCGCCCACGTAGTCGGCATAGCCTTGGGGAGCCACAAAGTCGCACAGTGCGAGACAAGCTCCGTCCGGTCGGGCAGTAACTTGCTGGCGGGGTGTGGGCAGTTCTATCGTGTCGTCCCCGTTCATGTGGTCAGGCTTGAGGACGATGCTGTGGTCAGTGGCATAAGCCGGGCAGAAAGCTACCTGCGCTTGAAGGCAGTCGTTGGGCAGACTGTCCAGCAGCGCCTCGGCCTCCTGTTTCACGTTCTCGGCCTCGGCCGTGTGAGGGCGTACTCGCCAGAAATGGTAGAAGTATGTCCAGTTTATCAGGCGTCTCACCTCGTTGAGTGGCAGGCTTCGCAGCGTGCGCAGCCCTGTGAAGGTGGGGCGTGGCAGGGTCTCCTGCGTCCAGTCTATGTGGAGGCGTCCGGGCGGTAGCGCGTCTGTGGGCGGTGTGGTGGCTTTGGCCTCGGTGGAAGAGGTCTCGGCCTGTCGCATCAGGTCGTGGGCTTTTTTCTTTGCCTCGTGTTGGCGTACCAGTGTGGCTTGTGTCAGCCGGTTTTCGGCAATTATCTTATCCCTGTCTGCTCCTAAGAGCGCCAGGGCAAGAACGGGGTTCTGGGCGGCATCCTTCACATGGAACACCGGTCCGGAGTATAGTGGGGCGATCTTCAGGGCTGTGTGCAGGGGCGAGGTGGTGGCGCCGCCTACAAAGAGTGGAAGTGTCAGTCCGGCAGCTTCCATGGCGCGTGCAGTGTGACACATCTCGTCGAGTGAGGGCGTGATGAGGCCGCTAAGCCCCACGAAGTCATAGTGGTCTTCCTGAAGTCTTGTTACGATGTGTTCGGCGGGTACCATGACCCCCAGGTCGTCCACTTCAAATCCGTTACACCCCATCACGACGGCCACAATGTTCTTGCCTATGTCGTGCACATCGCCTTTGACCGTGGCCATGAGGTAGCGTCCCTTGGTCTCTGTGGCAGCAGCCTTTTTGGCTTCGAGGTAGGGCTGTAAGAAGGCCACTGCGCGCTTCATGGTGCGGGCCGACTTGATTACCTGTGGCAGGAACATCTTGCCGGCTCCGAAGAGCTCGCCCACACGTTCCATGCCCTCCATGAGTGGGCCTTCGATGATGGCTTCCGGGGCGGGGTAGGCTGTAAGCGCCTCTTGCAGGTCAGCCTCGAGATATTCGTCATCGCTTTGTCGTAGTGCGGTGGCTAATCGCTCGGTCAATGGAAGGGCGGTGCGGTCTGCAGGGGTAGCTTCTGCTGTTCGGGTGGAGGCATCTTGTGCTTCCATCAGGCGACCGGCCTCTTCGGTCAGTCTCTCCGTGGCATCCTGCCGGCGGCACAGCAGCACATCGTCTATGAGTTCCAGCAGATGGGGCGGGATGTCGGCATATTGCAGTCGTGAGGAGGGGTTGACGATGGCCATATCCATGCCGGCTTCCATGGCGTGGAAGAGAAAGGCTGCGTGCATGGCCTCCCGCAGGTAGTTGTTGCCGCGGAAGGCAAAGGAGAGGTTACTCACTCCGCCGCTCACATGGCAGCCCGGCAGGTGTTGGCGTATCCAGGCTGTGGCTTCAATGAAGTCGAGCGCATAGCGGTCGTGTTCCTTCATGCCGGTAGCTACGGTCAGGATGTTGGGGTCGAAAATGATGTCGGCAGGGTGGATGCCTGCGCGCTCGGTGAGCAGGCGGTAGGCTCGTTGGCAGATGCTGATCTTGCGTTCGTAGGTGGTGGCTTGCCCTTCTTCGTCGAAGGCCATTACCACCATGGCAGCCCCATGGCTACGGATGGTGCGGGCGTGGGCCAGGAAGGTTTCCTCGCCCTCTTTGAGCGAGATGGAGTTGACGATGGCCTTTCCCTGTACACACTTCAGCGCGGCCTCTATGACCTGAAACCTCGAAGAGTCTATCATCCAAGGGATGCGTGCCACCTCGGGGTCTGAGGCCATGAGCTGCAAGAAGTGTACCATCTCCTGCGCTGTATCCAAGAGCCCGTCATCCATGTTGATGTCGAGCACCATGGCGCCGTCTCTGACCTGTTTGCGGGCAATGCCCAAGGCTTCGTCGTATGCTTTCTCCTTGATGAGGCGGAGAAACTTGCGGCTGCCTGCCACGTTGCAGCGTTCGCCCACATTGGTGAAAGTGTGGGGCAGGGGAGTGAAGCCTTCCAGGCCCGCCAGCCAGTCAGAGTGTGCCTCGGTGGGCCGTTTGCGCCCTTTCCGTCCGTGCAGGGTGGCGGCGATGGCGGCTATATGGGCGGGAGTTGAGCCGCAGCAGCCGCCCACGATGTTGATGCTTCCGTCGTCGGCAAAGCGGCTCACGGCTTCTGCCATGAGGGTCGGTGTATGTGAGTAGTTGCCCTCTTCGTCGGGCAGGCCGGCATTGGGGTGTGCGCTTATATAATAGGGTGCTCGGGTGGCAAGCAGGCGCAGGTAGGGGCGCATGTCGTCAGCGCCAAATGAGCAGTTGAGCCCTACGCTCACCACTTGGTCGTCGTGGGCGATGGATGTAAGGAAGGCCTCGATAGTCTGACCTGAGAGGGTGCGGCCCGAAGCATCGGCGATGGTGGCACTCAACATCACGGGTACGTGGCGGCCCACGATGCCCGAGGCGGCGCGGGCTGCCGAGAGAGCGGCTTTGGCATTGAGCGTGTCGAAGATGGTCTCAATGAGCAGGAGGTCTACCTTCTCCTCCAGCAGTGGCACCATCTGTTCGGTGTAGGCAGCCGCCAGTTCGTCATATGTGAGGGAGCGGAAGGCCGGGTTGTCCACATCGGGCGACATAGACAGTGTCTTGCTCGTGGGGCCTATGGAGGCGGCCACGTAGCGAGGCTTTTCGGGGGTGCGTCTGGTCATCTCGTCGGCTGCCTGACGGGCGATGCGTGCGGCGGCGCGGTTGATGTCGGCCACGGCCTCGGTGGTGCCGTACTCCTGTTGCGAGATGCGTTGCGCGTTGAAGGTGTTGGTACAAATGATGTCGGCGCCGGCTTCAAGGTTGCTCCTGTGTATGTGGAGCAGCACGTCCGGGCGGCTGAGGCTTATCAGGTCGTTGTTGCCTAAGAGGCGTGTAGGGTGGTGTGCAAAGCGTTGGCCGCGAAAGTCGTCCTCGCTGAGATGGGCTGCCTGTATCATGGTGCCCATGGCGCCGTCGAGTATGAGGATTTCGCCTTGGTCTAAGCGCTGGCGGAGTGATAGGCTGGCAGAGCTTTCCTGTGTCCTTTCCATAGTGAGTGTGGGGAGGTGGAAGTGTGGGGTGAAGGGGCGGAGTGTCAGTAGACGGCTTTCACAATCTTCTCGATGCTGGCTGCGGCGTTCATGCTGTAGAAGTGGATGCTGGGCACTTGGGCCTTCTTCAGTTCGCGGGCCTGGTAGATGCCCCATTCCACGCCCACGGCCTTGACGTCGTCGTTTGAGGTGCAGCGTTGCAGCTCTTTGACGAGGTCGGCGGGAAAGTCGATGTGGAATGTCTTGGGCAGCATGGAGCGGTGGCCTAAGGTGGTGAGGGGTTTCAGTCCCGGAATGACGGGCACGTTGATGCCCTCGGCGCGCAGGCGTTCCACGAAGCGGAAGTAGCGCTCGTTGTCGAAGAACATCTGGGTCACTATATACTGCGCGCCGGCCTCCACCTTCTGCTTGAGGTAGGCGATGTCGGTGTCAAGGTTCATGGCCTCGTCGTGTTTTTCGGGATAGCCGGCCACGCCAAAGGTGAAGGGCTCGTCGAGCTTCTCACACAGGCTGCCGTCGATGAGGCGTCCCTCGTTGAAGTCGTTCACCTGCCCGATGAGGTCAATGGCATGTTCATGGCCTCCCGGAGTGGGGGTGAAGCGGTTCTCCCCCCTCATGCGGTCGCCGCGCAGCAGTACCAGGTCGGTGATGCCTAAGAAGGAGAGGTCGATGAGCTCATTCTCGATGTCGCTTTTCGTAAAGCCGCTACAGATGAGGTGGGGCACCACGGTCAGATGGAAGCGCTCTTTGATGGCTGCTGCCACGGCCACTGTGCCGGGACGGCTTTTCACGGAGAGACGTTCGTAGAGGCCGCCTCCGGCTTCGTGATAGATAGTCTCGGCGCGGTGGGTGGTGATGTTGATGTAGGAGGGGGCAAAGGGCATCAGACGTTCGATGGCCCCCATTACGCTGTCAATGCGTTTGCCGCGCAGGGGTGGGAGCACCTCAAACGAGAAAGCCGTGGTGTGGGGCTCACTGAGAAAATGACTGACATTCATGGGCGTAATGTGTTGGCGTAGGGTGAGTTTAGTTGAGTGTATCGTCCCTCGGGGCCGCCTCTGTCTCCGTGTCTTGACGGTCGGGCTGCCCGGTCGGAAGCTTAGCGGATGCGTATCCTGTCGCCCACCTTGAAGTGGTAGGTACTGCCGATGGGGTTCATCTTGCAGAGGTTGGCCAGGCGGATGCCGTAACTCTGGCTGATGGTGTACAGGCTTTCGCCGGGGCGCATTTGGTGATACTTGGTCTTGAGCGACTTGTCGGCCTTGCGCGCTTTCTTGCCGAGGTAGACTATGTCGCCCGGCCGCAGCGTCATGGAGGCGTCGGCGTCGTTGTATTTACGCAGTTTCTTCTCCCTGATCTTCATGCGCTTGCCTAACGAGGCGTAGGTGTCGCCGGCTTGTGCCACGATGTAGTACTGTCCGTTGCAGCGGTTGATGGGGTGGTCTCCGGCCCGGCGTTGCAGAAGCTCTTCCTTCTCGGCCTCCTTCTCGGCCTTGTGGCTGAAGTGGTGGCGGCGGTCATACTTGTGGAGGTCGTAGCGCTCTATGAGCTGGATGAGCGAAGAGGCATAGGTGGGGCTGGTGGCATAGCCTGCCCGCTTCAGGCCGTGGGCCCACCCTTTGTAGTCGGTGGCGGAGAGTTGGAAGAGGGAGGCGTAACGTCGGCCGTTGCGCAGAAAGAGGGAGTGGTCCTCGTAGCTCTCGAGGGCGCTGCGGTAGACGCGGAATTTCTCGTTGGGGGCATCGTCATTGCGCAGCATGTAGGGACCTCTCCATGTGCCGCCACACTTGATACCGAAGTGGTTGTTGCCCTTGCGTGCCAAGGTGCTTGTGCCGGCAGCACTCTCCAAGAGCCCCTGTGCCAGGGTGATGCTGGCAGGTATGCCGTACTTCTTCATCTGATTGACCGCCTCAGGGGCGTACCGCTCGATGTAGCGTTCGTAGGTAGGACCCTGAGCCCACACCCGGCGTGGGCCTAAACTGAGGGTAAGGAGGAGCAGGATGTAAAGTACTTGCTTCATTATGAGATGGATAGGTTGTAAGAAGTGGGACGCCCGGACCTGTCGGCGGCAGGCCTCTGACAAGGCACGGGGCTGCGGGCGCTGCACGGGCGCTGCCTCGGTTTGAGGGATGGATGGCCACTAAAAAGCAAAGGTAGTGAAAAACTGCCAACGATAAGCCGGCGCGGCCTCATTTTTAACTTCTCCTCACTATTTAACATAGTGAAGCACGGCCACTTAGCCCGAATATGCTATCTTTGCCGCCGGAAAGACCAGTAGCCAAGGTTTGGCCACGTGCCAAGGTCTTTCCACCCTTGTCACAACCTTATATCCCAATGAATTGCATCCTCTCTGGCGGCTCTTCTCTTCACCTCGCGGGGCCGGCCAAGCCAATGATTTCGTTCCGTCGTCTTTCCCACATACTTCGTCGTGGTGCGTTCGTCCTGCTGGCCGCAGCCATGAGCGCCCCGCTTCTTGCACAGGATCTCATAGCCCGTCAGGCGCCTGTCGACCGCAGACTGCGCGCCGTTGACTCTGTGGCCATACAGAGGGCCGTTGAGCGCGACCTCCAGTTGGATTACAGCAGTGAGGTCTACAAGTCGTGGATCACCACCCGCGCCCATCCTTACGAGAAGGAGGAGGTGCCTGATAGTTTCCGCATCGACCTCAGAGGCTTCACCATGCCTACTGCTTCGCGCATCGTCACTTCGCGCTATGGCTACCGCCCGGCCTTCAGACGCATGCATAAGGGCCTTGACATCAAGGTCTATACCGGCGACACCATCGTGGCTGCCTTCGACGGCAAGGTGCGTGTGGTGCGCTACGATGGCGGAGGTTATGGCAACTACATCGTCGTGCGCCACCACAACGGTCTCGAGACCATCTACGGCCACCTCTCCAAGCAGCTCGTCGAGGTGGATGAGGAAGTGAAGTCAGGTCAGCCCATCGGTCTGGGAGGCAATACGGGACGCTCCTTCGGCTCACACCTCCACTTCGAGACACGCCTCGCTGGCGAGCCCATCGACCCGGAGCTTCTCTTCAACTTCCCCGAGCAGGACGTGACGGCCGACTATTACACCTTCCACAAGCAACGGCCGTCACACCCAGAGCCCGTGCTGGCTGCCAATACTGCCGTGGCCGAGCGGAGCCAGGCACCCGTGAAGAGCACGCATTACTATAAGGTGGTCAAGGGTGACACCCTCTATTCCATAGCCGGCAAATTGGGCCTCTCCGTCAGCCAGCTGGTGAAGACCAACCGCCTGAAGACTTCGAGCAAGCTGCGCCTCGGCCAGATACTCCGCTACTGAGCCTGACCGCCTCGAGGCGCCCCCTGCGGGCCAACGTATCTAATCACCACCGCATATAACGTCAACCGGAATGCTTCCAGTTTTTACGGGAAGCATTCCGGTTTTTCGTAGATGCCTTGGCGGTGAGGTCTGGACCATCGGGGAGGATTTGCCCCGTAGGAGATGGTCCGTGTAAGGTGTGTGAGGTCTGATGGCCCTATACGGTGTGGAAGTGCGAATATATGTCTACAATCTTACACTCTTCTTGCAGATGCTTGATTGTCACTGCGTTAAGTGTGTAGCGTTTGCGGCTCACACCTGCCATCAATGCAGCATTCACCCCACGCGCGGCGCTACTCAGGGATGACGCCGGGCGTGGGGTGCAGGCAGTGTGTAAGGTGGGGTAAGGGGCGGCATGGGTCACTGAGCCTGTGCCCCGTCGGTCCGATGGGCAGGCTCGGGAGCGGCTTGGCTTATTCGCTCATCCCGTCGTTGCCTGTGGTGTCCTGCTCTTTGTCGCGCACGATGCTGACAGCGCCTCCGTCGACGGGCACTTCTACAATGAAGGCAGGGCCTTCCTCAATGCCGGGCATCCCAATCTGGGCGCCGAAGCGCAAGGCGTGGGCGTCGCTGCGGGCTTCGTCGAAGGCCATGCCTAAGAGCACGGTGCCTTGTTGTTCGGCGGCGGAGAGGAAGTCAGCGAAGGAGCGCTTGGTGAAGGTGTGGTCGGTCAGCGGTTCGCCGTCCTTGTCGATGTGGATGGTCACGCTGTTGTCATAATACTCTGTGCCGTTTTCGTCAGTTACGACATCGCCGTCGCGGTTGGCTTCACGGCTCACCCGGACGGTGAAACTATGTCCGCCCAGCGTGAGATGGTTTTCGTTGTGGCGGGGAGCGTCCGACTTAGGTTCGGCGGCCTGCGACGTCACCGCAGCAGAGTCGGCGGTGGTGGCGGCAGCGTCGCTTTTCTGCCCGTTGCAGGAAGTCAGGCTGAGCCCGGCGCACAGGAGCAGGGCGTACAACGAGGTCTGAAACAGGGCGTTAAGGGGAGCGACATGGAAGGTCGACGGAGAGATCATTGTTTTCATGGTAGGGAAAATGGGCTTAATCAGTGTACAAAAATAGTGCTTTGTCGAAGGACAGCCGAGGTTGAGCGTCGCCTTTTTCGTGTGCGGAGGTTCATGTGGGTTGTTTTTGCCCTCTCGCAGCCGTTTTTCCGCCCATTTCCGGAGGCCGTGCGCGCCTCGACTGTCGCCGGGCCTTTCGGTGGGCCGGGACTTCGTGAGGGGGCAGGCCCGTCCCGGCAGCGGCGATAGGCGGCTTTGCGACAGCAAGCCCCGCTCAGCGAACCATCGTTGGGCGGGGCTTGGGGCTGCGAAGCCTTGGCTGAAGGAGAGAGCCGGTAGGCGTCGGTTAGTTGTTCTCGGGACGGAGGGTGCGGACGGTCTCGCCGGCGCGCCACATCTCGCTCTCGCGGAGGGCTTTGAGCTCAGCTTCGAGGCCCACGCGGTAGTCAGGCTTCGAGTTGCTGTCGATAGAGATTTGTGCCTCGTTGCCGGTGGCTACGCTCTCGTAGAGCTTCTCCATGACGGGCTTGATGGCGTCGTGGAAGGGGCCCATCCAGTCGAGGGCGCCTCGCTGTGCGGTGGTAGAGCAGTTGGCGTACATCCAGTCCATGCCGTTTTTGCCTACCATGGGGAGGAGCGACTGTGTAAACTCTTCCACGGTCTCGTTGAAGGCTTCAGAGGGCGTGTGGCCGTGTTCGCGGAGAGTCTCGTACTGTGCGAGGAAGAGGCCCTGTATGGCACCCATGAGTGAGCCGCGTTCGCCGGTGAGGTCGCTGGTGGCCTCGCGCTTGAAGTCGGTCTTGAAGAGGTAGCCGGAGCCTATGCCGACGCCGAAGGCCAGTACCTTTTCGGTGGCGTGGCCTGAAGCGTCCTGGTAGACGGCGTATGAGCTGTTGAGGCCGCGTCCCTCGAGGAACATGGTGCGCAGAGAAGTGCCTGAGCCCTTGGGAGCCACCATGATGACGTCGATGTCGGCGGGGGGAACTACGCCCGTGCGGTCGCTCCAGGTGATGGCGAAGCCGTGGGAGAAGTAGAGGGTCTTGCCGGCGGTGAGGTGGGGCTTGATGCTGGGCCAGAGCTGCATCTGGGCAGCGTCGGAGAGGAGCATACATACGATGGTACCCTTCTCGGCAGCCTCTTCAAGTGAGAAGAGCGTCTCGCCGGGCACCCATCCGTCGGCCACGGCTTTCTCGTAAGTCTTGCCGGGGCGCTGGCCTACGATGACATTGAAGCCATTGTCGCGCAGGTTGCATGCCTGGCCGGGACCCTGCACACCGTAGCCCAGTACGGCGATGGTCTCGTCCTTCAAGATTTCACGTGCTTTCTCGAGAGGAAATTCTTCGCGGGTCATCACTTCTTCGATGACGCCGCCAAAATTCAGTTGTGCCATTTGTGTGGATTTTATGATGGTTGAATGTGATAGTCTGTTGCTTGCGGAGCAGGGGCGGAGGCTTTTAGATTTCGCTCAGCTGCTGCCCCTGTCGTCCTTCTTCCTCGCGCAGGGAGAGGAACTCCTTTAGCTCTTCGCGTTGGCTCTTGGTGACGGCCACCACGCCACTGCTGACGTACTGCAAGATGCAGCCGAAGCTTTTGAGCTTACGGTAGAGGGCCAGTGTCTCCTCGGGCAGGCCGTTCTTAGATACGATGGCGTAGGTGGCGTTCACTTCGACGATGTGTCCGTCAAAGAAGCGGATGGCCTTGGATATCTCGCGGTTTTCGATGAGACGTGCGGTGGCTATCTTGTACAGGGCCTGATCCATGACGAAGACCTCGTCGCTGAGGAAGTACTGCGCCTGAATGACGTCAATCTTCTTTTCGAGCTGCTTGACGAGGGTCTGCACGGTGTGTTCGTCGGTGTAGGTGGTGATGGTGTAGCGGTGGATGTGGTCTACGCCGGAGGGCGACACGTTGAGGCTCTCGATGTTGAGCTGGCGGCGCGTGAAGACGTTGGTCACGAGGTTGAGCACGCCGGCGAGGTTCTCGCTGAACACGATGATGGTGTATAGCTGTGTGCCTTCCGAGGGCGCAGTGTCGATGGTGATATGTGGTTTGTCGGTCATTCCTGTATGTGGTGAATGGTGGATGATGGCCACGGAGGGCTTAGCAGGTCAGTATCATGTCGTCGACGTCGTGGCCGGGACAGCACATGGGCATGACATTGTCTTCTTCGAGCACAGCGGCTTGGAGGAGGAACGGCCCCGGGGTGGCAATCATGGTGCGGATGGCGTCGTCGAGCTTGTCGCGGTCGGTCACGGTGAGGGCGGGTATGTGGTAGGCTTCGGCCACTTTTTCGTAGTCGGGGTTGGCCATGGGGGTGAAGGAGTAGCGATGGCTGAAGAAGAGAGCCTGCCACTGGCGCACGTTGCCCAGGTAGTTGTTGTTGAGCAGGATGATTTTGACGGGTGCGCCTTGTTCCATGATGGTGCCCATTTCCTGTATCGACATTTGCAGGCCGCCGTCGCCGAGGAAGACGCAGACTGTGCGGTCTGGCGCTCCGAAGGTGGCGCCGATGGCGGCGGGCAGGCCGTAGCCCATGGTGCCCATGCCGCCTGAGGTCACGATGCTACGGGGTTCGGTGAAGCGGAAGTAGCGTGCGGCCATGAGCTGGTTCTGTCCCACGTCGGTCACGAGTACGGCCTTGTCGCCTGTCAGCTCCGAGACGCGGCGCACCACCTCACCCATGCGCAGCGGTCCTGCGGTGGGGTGTACCTGCGGTTCGATGACGGCTGCGCGTTCTTCTTCGTCGTAGGGTCTGAAGCTCTCGCGCCATTCGTCGTGACTATTGGGGCGGAGCAGGGCGGTGACGGCGGCCAGCGTTTCCTTGCAGTCGCCGAGCACGGCTACGTCGGCCCTGACGTTTTTGTTGATTTCGGAGGGGTCTATGTCGAAGTGGATGACTTTGGCCTGGCGTGCGTAGGTGGAGAGCTTGCCTGTGATGCGGTCGTCGAAGCGCATGCCCACGGCTATGAGCACGTCACACTCTTGTGTCTTCTTGTTAGAGCCGAGTGAGCCGTGCATGCCGAGCATGCCCACGTTGAGCGGATGGGCTGTGGGCAGGGCTGAGAGGCCGAGCAAGGTGCAGCCTGCGGGCAGGCCGGCTTTTTCGATGAAGTGGCGCAGTTCGTGCTGGGCGTGTCCCAGTTCTACGCCTTGTCCCACGAGCACGAGGGGGCGTTTGGCCTCGTTGATGAGGGCGGCTGCCTGCGTGATGCTTTCCTTTTCGGTGGGTGGGATGGGCACGTAGCTGCGTATGAAGTCGATGGTGCCTGCTTCGTAGGGGGCTTTCTCCACCTGTGCGTTTTTGGCGAAGTCGAGCACGACGGGGCCGGGACGTCCGCTGCCGGCTATGTAGAAGGCGCGGTGGATGGCCCATGCCACGTCCTTGGGAGAGCGTATCTGGTAGGCCCATTTGCTGATGGGCTGCATGATGTCTACCACGTCAATCTCCTGGAAGGCGTCGGATCCCAGCATCTGTACACCCACTTGTCCGGTGATGACCACCATGGGCGTGCTGTCGACCATGGCGTCGGCCACGCCGGTCACGGTGTTGGTGGCGCCCGGACCGCTGGTCACGATGCACACACCTGTGCGGCCGCTCACTCGTGCGTAGCCTTCGGCGGCGTGGGTGGCTGCCTGTTCGTGGCGCACAAGGATGTGGTTGAGGCGGTCGCGGTAGTCGTAGAGGGCATCATATACCGGCATGATGGCGCCGCCGGGGTAGCCGAAGAGGGTGTCTACGCCTTCGTCGATGAGGGCGCGCATGAGTATCTCGGCACCTGTGAGTTGTATATCTTTCATACACTGAGGGTTTGCGTGGAATGGGGTGAGTGAGAGGCTTGGGGGTCAGACGGTGTGGGGCGCGGGGCGGGCTCGCTGCCGGCCGCGTTGTCCGGCCGTTGCCTATGGCTGGAGGATGGCCTTCCTATCTATTAAGGAGAGGCTTGTTGTATAAGAGGTGTGTCTGCTTGTAGCTGAGGTGTGTCTGCTTAGTCTACAATTCTGACGCCGCCCTTGTCTGCGCTGGCCACCATGGAGGCGTAGGCTCTCAGGGCCTTGGAGACGGTGCGCCGGCGTTGCAGGGGGCGTTGCGGGCGTGCGGCGAGCTCTTCGTCAGAGAGTTTGACGGAGATGCTGCGTGAGGGTATGTCGATGACGATGATGTCGCCGTCGACCACCTTGCCTATGTTGCCGCCGGCTGCGGCCTCGGGCGAGATGTGTCCGATGCTCAGGCCGGAGGTGCCGCCTGAGAAGCGGCCGTCGGTGATGAGGGCGCAGGCCTTGCCGAGGTGGCGGCTCTTGATGTAGGAGGTGGGGTAGAGCATTTCCTGCATGCCCGGGCCTCCCTTAGGCCCTTCGTGGGTGATGACCACTACGTCGCCGGCTTCCACCCGGCCTCCGAGTATGCCTTCGCAGGCGTCTTCCTGCGAGTCGAACACACGGGCTCTTCCTTCGAAGTGCCAGAGGGCTTCGTCGACGCCGGCCGTCTTGACTACGCAGCCGTCTTGGGCTATGTTGCCGAAGAGCACGGCCAGTCCGCCGTCTTTGGTGTAGGCGTGGTCGAGGTCGCGTATGCAGCCTGTGGCGCGGTCGGTGTCGAGACCGTCCCACGAGGTGCTCTGTACGCCCATCTTGGTGCAGAACTTGCCGCCCGGGGCGCTGTGGTAGATGCGGTCGGCCTCGGGGTCGATGGTCGGGCCGGTGATGGAGTAGCGCTTGATGTCGCTACCTAAGGTCGAGCCGTTGACGCGGGGTGCGTCGAGGTCTAAGAGACCGCCCTTGGCCAGCTCGCCCATGATGCCCATGACGCCGCCGGCGCGGTTGCAGTCTTGCACAGAGTAGCGGGTGGTGTTGGGCGAGAGCTTGCAGAGGCAGGGCACGCGGCGGCTGAGCGCGTCGATGTCATTCATCTTGAAGTCGACGCCGGCCTCGTTGGCCACGGCCAGCAGGTGGAGCACGGTGTTGGTGGAGCCGCCCATGGCTATGTCGAGCGTCATGGCGTTGAGGAAGGCCCGGCGGGTGGCTATGCTGAGGGGGAGCACACTCTCGTCGCCCTCTTCGTAGTAGCGGCGTGCGTTGTCCACGATAAGGCGTGCGGCGTCTTCGAAGAGGCGTCGGCGGTTGGTGTGGGTGGCCACGATGGTGCCGTTGCCGGGCAGCGAGAGGCCGAGGGCCTCGGTCAGGCAGTTCATGGAGTTGGCGGTGAACATGCCCGAGCAGCATCCGCAGCCGGGGCAGGCGAGGGCTTCCACCTTTTGCAGTTCGGCGTCGCTCACCGAGGTATCGGCGCCCTTGACCATGGCGGTGATGAGGTCTACGTGTTCGCCGTTGAGCTCACCTGCCTCCATGGCTCCGCCACTGACGAAGACGGTCGGGATGTTGAGGCGCATGGCGGCCATGAGCATGCCCGGCGTAATCTTGTCGCAGTTGGATATGCAGACGAGGGCGTCGGCCTTGTGGGCCTGCACCATGTACTCCACGGAGTCGGCAATGATGTCGCGCGAGGGCAGGGAGTAGAGCATGCCGTCGTGCCCCATGGCGATGCCGTCGTCGATGGCGATGGTGTTAAACTCGGCCGCGTAGCAGCCCAGCTTCTCTATCTCCTGCTTGACGAGCTGTCCCACTTCGTGAAGGTGGGTGTGGCCCGGCACAAACTGGGTGAAGGAGTTGGCAATGGCGATGATAGGTTTGCCCATCTGCTCGCGCTTCATGCCTGTGGCAAGCCATAGGGCACGGGCGCCGGCCATGCGGCGGCCTTCGGTGCAGACGCTGCTACGTAAGGGGTGCTTCATCATGGTGGATGCGTTGTTTAGTAGTCTGTAGGTGGACGGGCTTCGTGCCCGTTTGTAAAAATACTCCGCCGTAAGTGGAGGCTTGCGGCAGAATGTAGGGCTGCGCGGCAGCGGGCTGAACACGCAGACGCCTATATATAATAATAGGTGTGTCGGAGCGCCTGCGGCCTAACGGGTGGCCGGCCTGTGATGCTGACACGAGGGCGGGCGATGCAGCCCTTTCGCTTGCAAATGTAAGAAAAACTCCCACACTTGCTTCAAATTGTCAGCACTTTATCCATTTTATTTGTTCCGTTTGGCTGCTTTTGCACAGCCGGCTTGTCAGTGCGCAAGGGTTTGGTGCCGTCTTGGCCCTCAGTCTGTTGCCCGGGGGGTGGCCTGTGGCATGGCCTTCGTGGATGGGTGGCGCGAGGCAGAGGCTCCGCGTCGGTTTGTCAGGCTTCATGCCTTCGCCGCCAAGCATCCTGCGCTCGCCGCCGTGTCCGCTCGCCGTGTCCGGTAGCCTTTTCCCCATGCTTGGAAGCCTTTTTCCCGTGCTTGGAAGCCTTTTTCCCGTGTTTGGAAGCCTTCGCGCCATGTTTGGAAGCCTTCGCGTGAGTGAAATCCGGGCGGATGCAAGGTAGCATTAGGCCGAATGCCACCTTGCATCCGCCCGAAAGCAAGGTGGCATCCGCCCCAATGTTACTCGCGCGAAGGCTTCCAGGCACGACGAGGCCCTGTCGACACACGGCCGAAGCGCCTGCGGCCACGCCCGCTGTGCAGCCCCGTGGCGGCCGGTGCAGGAGCGAGGCCGTGGGCCGCGGCGGCATGGCTTGAAAGCGCAGCCAAAGTGTGGGTTTGCTCGTGCAGATTTTTTTACATATGCAGCAACATCGTTCACCTAATTATTCACCATCTCCTCCATATGAACCCCGTGTCAGTCAAATCCTATTCCCCTTTCACCGGTAGCAGTAGCCGTCGTGCGGTGCTGCCCGGAGAGTGGCACGAAGAGCCGTGTCGTACGTCTTCCTGCCCCGTTCGCCCAGCAGTCTATGGCCTTCAGTGGATGCGACAGGTGTATAGCCCACCCCCTACATACTGCGCCAGTATTTCCCCAAGTGGTGGAAGTAGGCGCGGAGGGCTCGCAGCGACAACGAGAAGAGGCTGTATCGTAACGTGATGGTACGATACAGCCTCTTTGCAGGTGCAGGGCGGCGTGTGGCTACGTCCCCGGCGCGGTGTTAAGGCTTCAGCTTCTCGGTGAAGAAGTCGGCGATGGTAGTCATGAGGTGAAGCCGTGTCTGTCCGCCGGTGATGAAGTGGTTGCGGTTGGTGTAGACCTGCTGGCGGAAGGGCTTGAGGTTTTGCACATAGGCTTCGCTCACCTCGGTGAAGTTGCGGAAGTGCACGTTGTCGTCGGCCGTGCCGTGTATGAGCAGCAGGTCACCGTGGAGCTTGGGTGCGCGCGTGATGGGATTGATGGCGTAGCCTTCAGGGTTCTCCTTGGGTGTGCGCATGTAGCGTTCGGTGTAAATGGTGTCGTAGTACTTCCAGTTGGAGGGCGCTGCCACTGCCACGCCGGCGCTGAAGACATCGCTGCCCTCGCTCATGGACATGAGCGTGTTGAAGCCACCGAAGCTCCATCCCCATATACCGATGCGCTGGGCGTCTACGTAGGGCAGCGAACCTATGTATCGGGCCGCCATGGCCTGGTCGTGCGACTCCGTCTCGCCGAGGCGCAGGTAAGTGCATTTCTCGAAGTCGGCACCGCGACCGCCCGTGCCGCGTCCGTCGACGCAGGCCACGATGAAGCCTTTGGCGGCGAGGTAGCTCTCAAAGGCACCGCCGGGATAGAGCCCCATGCTCCAGGAGTCGGTCACCTCTTGGGAACCGGGACCGGAATACTGGTACATGATGACGGGATAGCGGCGCGAGGCGTCGAAGTTGCGCGGCTTTATCATCCAGCCGTTGAGCTGCACGCCGTCGGCGGTGGTGAAGCTGAAGAGCTCCTTGTGTCCGAGCAGCGGGTCTGTCTGCTGTTTGAGGGCGGCGTTGTCGATGAGGGTGGTGAGCGTCTTACCGTCGGTGGCGCTGCACAGCGTGGTGACGGGCGGCTGCCGGAGTGAGGAGTAGACGTTGATGAAGTAACGGTAGGAAGTACTGAAGGTGGCCCTGTTTGTACCTACGGCGGTGCTGAGTTTCTTGACCTTGCCTGCAGCGTTGCTCACGTAGACGGCTGTGCGCAGGGGGCTTTCCTCGTGCGAGGCATAGAAGCACTGCTTGGTGGCGGGGTCGTAGCCGTAGAAGTCGCTCACGTCGAAGCGGCCCTTAGTGAGGGGGCGTATGAGCTTACCGGTGAGGCTGTAGAGATAGATGTGCTTGTAGCCCGAACGGTCGGAGATGTAGGCAAACTCGCCCGGGTAGAAGCGCAGTGAGCCGTAGGTGGACTCGGGCAGATACTTGTCGGTCTCTTCACGCACCAGG
The DNA here is from genome assembly GCA_945836755.1 of uncultured Bacteroidales bacterium. Lineage (GTDB taxonomy): Bacteria > Bacteroidota > Bacteroidia > Bacteroidales > Bacteroidaceae > Alloprevotella. The sequence goes on along the minus strand of CAMAMB010000008.1, from coordinate 35,293 downwards.
AGCTTGCATTCGGTGCTGCGAGGGTTGGCGGCATAGATGTCCATGCGGTTTTGACGGCGGTTGAGGGTTACGATGGCCAGCATGTCGGGATTGTCGGTAAACTTGATGCGAGGCACATAGCCGTCCTCGTCGAGGGGGAGCTTGACGGTGCGTGTGGCGCGGCTCTGAATGTCGAAGGTCATGACTGTGACCCGGCTGTTCTGCTCTCCGGCCACGGGGTACTTGTAGTTGTAGGCTCCCGGGTAAGCGTCGTTGTCTTCGAGCGCCGGGGCGTCGCCTTTGTACATCTGCATGGAGTAGATGGGCACTTGGCTCTCGTCGTAACGAACCCAGGCCAGCATGGTGCCGTCGGCGGAGAAGTCGAATGACCGGGCCGTGCTGAATTCCTCTTCGTTGACCCAGTCGGGCAGGCCGTTGATGACCTTGTTAAACTCGCCGTCTTTCGTCACCTGGCTCTCGGCGTTGCCGAAGAGCAGCTTGACGAGGAAGAGGTTGCCGTCTCTTACGAAGGCAATGTTCTCGCCATCGGGTGAGAAGAGAGGCTGTTGCTGCGGCCCGCCATCGCTGAGCGGCTCGTAGCTCTTGTTGTCCCTGTCGTAGATGTAGTAGACAGCGGTGTATGAGCGGCGGTAGATGGACTTTGTCTGTGTGCGCAGGAGGATGCGGCGTCCGTCGGGCGAGATGATGTAGCCATCGATGGCCTTCAGCTTGGCGTCGCCACGAGCTGTGGAGGCGTCAAACAGCACGTCGAGCTCTTTGCCATTTTTGAAAGAATGGCGCACGATGCGCTGTCCGTCGCTGCTGAGCTGCGTGTAGCTCTCTCCGTCGCTCAGGGGATTGATGCCGTAGACATACTGAGGGTAGTACTTTCCGGCTGCCACATCGGCGAGGGAGAGGTCGGCTTGCTGGGCCTGAGCCTGGACGGCCGCCGCCGGAGCAAACAGGGTGAACACTACGGCTGCTGCTTTCCACAGCAGGCGGCGGGCAAGCCCCGCAGACTGTACGCAGCAGGAGGGAGTCAGGGAATAGGTCTTGTTCATGTCTGTATGAGGTATTTGTAAATGGTCAATCAATGGGGAAACGCCCCGGCTGCAAAAATACACCTTACTCCGCGGAGTAGGAAATTTAGGCGGCAAGTTTTGTCATCCACCGCCGTTTCTATATCTTTGCTGCGTCAATATAAGTGGGCCGGGGCGGTATTCCGCATCGCTCTCCGCGGTCGGGCCGGGCCTGAGCCACTTGCTAGCACTGAGAGATATGCACCCCTACATCAGCCGATACCACTACAACGTTGAGCCCTTCACCGAGGACGCCCTCGGCAACCTCTCTTGGGGTCGTTTGGGCAATCTCATCCTGCGCTGCGCCTCGCTCCATGCCGGCGAGCATGGATTTGGGTTTGACGACATGGTGAAGCAGGGCCGCGTGTGGGTGCTCTCGCGTCTCGTCATCGAGATGGACGAAATGCCGCGTACCAACGACGACCTCTACATTGAGACCTGGGTGGGCCGGGCATACAGACGGTTTACCGACCGCCACTTCAGCGTGCTGCGTGCCGACGGCACAGCTTACGGCCATGCCACCAGCGTGTGGGCGCTCATCGACCTGCAGACACGCCAGTCGGCTGACCTCGAGGCGCTGCCCGACGGAGGCCTTCAGCCCTTCGTGGTGGCCGATCGCCCACTGCCCATAGCGCCCCCCTCGCGCCTGCCGCGTCTCGCTGACAGCCGTCCCGTGGCCACTCACAAGGCCGCCTTCACCGATCTCGACATCAACGGCCACGTCAACTCCATTCGCCTGCTGGAGATGATACTTGACCGTTTCACCCTCGAAGAACTCAGGCAACAGCCGCCCCATCGCATCGAAATGGCCTACTCGGCCGAAGGATACGCCGGCGATGAGCTCCGCATCTACATGGAGCCCCCGGTGGATGGCGTGCGGCAGTTCGAGATACGCAAGGGGGAGGCCACCACCGTGGTCAAGGGCAGCATCCAGTAGTTTCCATCCCCCCACACAGATGTGAGAGAGAATGTCAGGACAGATGGAGAGAGAGGCAAGCAGACAGCCCCTGCGTCTGCACCTCCCGACAATCCACTCTCCCTCCAAGGGCTGCCGCCCCGTCTGACAGGCTGCCGGCCACGTAAAGGGAGCATTTATTCATCCCTTTCTTATCTCTACATCTTATGAAAAAGTTTCTTCTTCTCCTCCTCCTCGTTCCCCTCACGCTCTGCGCAGAGCCGGTAGAACAGAAAGACCAGCTCGTGGGCATCTGGCAGCAGGTAAGCCCGGCTAAAGGCGATAACCCGGCCATCAAACTGCCGGTGTGGAAAGTGCTGCAGCAGGATGGGCAGTTCACCCTCTTTCTCATTGCCAACAAACAGGCACAAAGCATCATCACCAACCAAGGCACCTACACCGTAGGCGCTGACAACGTTATCGTGGAGCATATCAGTGCCTCCCTCACCAAGCCGGAGATGGTGGGCAAGAAGAACAAGATTAGCTACAAGTTCCTCGACCGCGACACCATGGTCATCTCCTACCGCTTCCCCACCGACCAGACCGATGTCACAGAGATGTGGGTAAGAGTGAAAATGGAGCTGCCCCGGTAAGCTGCCTCCTATATAATTATAGGTATGTCGCGCTGCCTTCCGGCCCATGGCGCAGCTCACCGTCCCGCGACCGGCGGCCTCCTCCCTTCGACACAATCCTATTTATATAATTCATAACCAATTCAACTACTATTCAACGTGGGTAAAGTATTGATTATCGGTGCCGGTGGCGTGGCCACAGTGGCCGCTCATAAGGTGGCACAGAACACCGACGTATTTACGGAAATCATGATAGCCAGCCGCACCAAGTCAAAGTGCGACGCCATTGTCAAAGCCATAGGACGCCCCGACATTCGCACCGCACAGGTCGATGCCGACAGCGTGCCCCAGCTCTGCGAGCTGCTCAACAGCTTCAAGCCGGACCTCGTCATGAACCTCGCCCTGCCATATCAGGACCTCACCATCATGGAAGCCTGTCTGCAGTGTGGCTGCTCCTATCTTGACACCGCAAACTACGAGCCCAAAGACGAGGCTCACTTTGAGTACTCCTGGCAGTGGGCCTATAAGGAACGCTTCGAACAGGCTGGTCTCACCGCCATACTCGGCTGCGGCTTCGACCCCGGTGTCACAAGCATCTATACAGCCTATGCCGCCAAGCACCACTTCGACGAGATACAGTACCTCGACATCGTTGACTGCAACGCCGGCGACCACCATAAGGCCTTCGCCACCAATTTCAACCCCGAAATCAATATTCGCGAGATTACCCAGAAGGGCCTCTACTGGCAAGATGGCAAGTGGGTGGAGACAGAACCCCTCGAAATACACCAGCCCCTCACTTACCCCCACATTGGCCCCAAGGAGAGTTATCTGCTTCACCACGAAGAGATAGAGAGCCTCGTCAAAAACTATCCCACCATCAAGCGCGCCCGTTTCTGGATGACCTTCGGCGAGCAGTATCTCAAGCATCTTGATGTGATACAAAACATCGGTATGTCGCGCATCGACGAGCTTGAATATACCGCCGAGGCGGCAGATGGCAGCGGACCCGTCAAGGTGAAAATCGTGCCCCTGCAATTCCTGAAGGCTGTGCTTCCCAACCCCCAAGATCTCGGTGAGAACTACGACGGAGAGACCAGCATTGGCTGTCGCATTCGTGGCCTCAAAGATGGGAAGGAGCGCACCTACTACGTCTACAACAACTGCTCCCACAGGGCAGCTTACGAGGAGACAGGCATGCAGGGAGTGAGCTACACCACCGGTGTGCCCGCCTGTATCGGCGCCCGCATGTTCATGCTTGGTCTCTGGAAGAAGCCCGGCGTCTGGAATGTAGAAGAATTCGATCCCGACCCCTTCATGGACGAGCTCAACAAGCAAGGACTTCCCTGGCACGAGGTGTTCGACGGCGACCTCGAACTCTAAACTGCGTGCCGGCCACTCACCATGCCCCGCACAGAAGGCTGAGACCGCCTCGCCCTCTGTGCGGGGCGTTTCGTGCGACGAGGGTCGTCCCTGCTGCGCCGTGCCGCCGCTGCTTGCCCTGACCTGCCTCGACAGCCGGGTGTGGCCGGGCAGTGCTTCCAACCCTCGCGCCTTCTATGTCTGATAAAAGCCGTACCTTTGCAGCATGATAGCCTTAACTCACAAAACAGCAGCCTATCAAACCCTCGGCTGCAAGCTCAACTTCGCTGAGACAGCCACTCTGCGTGACCGCCTCGAGCGGGCCGGAGTGAGAACTGCGGAGAAGGGCGAAGTGGCCGACATCTGCATTGTCAATACCTGCTCTGTCACCGAAGTGGCCGACCACAAATGCCGTCAGGCCATACATCGCTTCACCCGCCTCCATCCCGGCGCCTTCGTAGTGGTGACAGGTTGCTATGCCCAGCTCAAAGCACAGGAGATAGCCGCCATGGCAGGGGTAGACCTCGTCGTGGGCATGGAGCAGAAGGGACAGATAGTGGAGTTGCTGGCCGACCGCCTTGCCCGCCGCCAGTCACAGCCTTCAGTCGATGGCCTTGCCACCGCGGAAGGCGGGGCTTGCCATGAGGCAGTCTGTGTGCCCACTGCCGACATACGTACCTTTGTCCCGAGTTGTTCGTGTGGCGAGCGCACCCGTTATTTCCTGAAGGTGCAAGACGGCTGCAACTACTACTGCACTTATTGCACCATCCCCATGGCACGTGGCCGCTCCCGCAATGGCAGCATTGCCTCCCTCGTGGCTCAGGCACACGAGGTGGTAGCGCGTGGTGGCAGGGAGATTGTGCTCACCGGGGTTAACACCGGCGACTTCGGTCGCTCCACGGGTGAGACCTTCCTTGACCTCCTGCGCCGGCTTGACGAGGTGGAGGGCATAGAGCGCTACCGTATTTCCAGCATAGAGCCCAATCTACTCACCGATGAGATCATCGCCTTCTGTGCCGACAGCCGTGCCTTCATGCCCCACTTCCATGTGCCTCTGCAGAGTGGCAGCGACGAGGTGCTCCGTCTCATGCGGCGTCGCTACGATACCGCCCTCTTTGCCCAAAAGATGGAGACCATCTGTCGCCGCTTGCCCGATGCGTTCATTGGGGTTGACGTCATTGTCGGAATGCGCGGAGAGACCGATGCCTATTTCGACGAGGCCGAGCGCTTTATTCGCAACCTTCCCATCTCCCAGCTGCATGTGTTCAGTTACAGCGAGCGCCCCGGCACAAAGGCTTTAGACATACCCCATGCCGTGCCCCCCGAGGTCAAGCACCTCCGCAGCCAGCGGCTGCTGGCCCTCTCTGAGGAGAAGCGCCTGTCCCACTATCGCCGCTTCCTCGGCACGCAGCGGCCGGTGCTCTGGGAGCATACCAAGGACGGACAGCCCATGCAGGGCTTCACCGACAACTACATCCGCGTCACTCAACCCGCCGGCCTCCACTTGGTGGATGGCAGCATCACGTCAGTCAGCCTCACACGCCTCGCGTCCGATGGTGAGACCGTGGAGAGCAGCACCTTATAGACAGCCTTCCCTTCAGTCACTTATTCCCCTCATCCATTGATATGTCACTCAAGATAGATAAGAAAGTCGCCATCGTCATACTCAACTGGAACGGCTCAGCCATGATGCGCCGCTTTCTCCCCTCCGTGGTTCGTCATTCCGCTGACGAAGGCGTGGTGGTAGTGGCCGACAACGGGTCGACCGACGACTCCCTCGAGCTTCTCCGCACCGACTTCCCCGAGGTCAAGGTGATAGCCTTCCCCCGCAACTATGGCTTTGCCGAGGGCTATAATCGTGCTCTGGCAGAGATAGACGCGCCCTATCTCTTGCTGCTCAATAGCGATGTCGAAGTGCCCGCCGGCTGGTTGCGGCCGCTTGTGGCGTATATGGACAGCCATCCCGATGTGGCCGCCTGCCAGCCCAAGCTATTGGCGCAGGCCGACAAAGGAAGTTTTGAGTATGCAGGGGCGGCCGGAGGCTATATCGACTATTTAGGCTACCCCTTCTGTCGCGGCCGACTGATGGCCACTGTGGAGCGTGACGCAGGTCAGTATGACGACGTGGCCGACCTCTTCTGGGCGACCGGGGCTGCGCTCATGGTACGTGCTTCAGACTGGCGCGGCAGCGGAGGGCTCGATCCCCGCTTCTTTGCCCACCAAGAGGAGATTGACTTCTGCTGGCGTCTGCGTGCCAGGGGCCGCCGCATAGTCTGTGTGCCCGAGAGCGTGGCATACCATGTGGGCGGTGGCACACTCGATGCAGGCAATCCCCGCAAGACCTTCCTCAACTTCCGCAACAATCTCTTCATGCTTTACAAGAACCTGCCCGAGGCAGAGCTGCACTCCGTCATGCGTTGGCGTACCTTCCTTGACTACGTGGCTGCGTTGAAGTTTCTGCTCACCCTCGACGGGGCTAATGTGCGGGCAGTGGTCAAGGCGCGGCGTGAATACAAGCGACGTCGCTCTGAGTTTGACGCCGACCGTCAGCACAACCTTTCCCTCTCCGTCGACGGAGGGCGTCACATCCCGGAGCGTATCGGGCGCAGCCTTCTTTTTCTGTATTATCTGAAAGGCGTGCGCACCTTTACGGCCCTCAGACGCTGCCTGTAAGTGGCCGTTGTGCCGGGTCTCGCAGCTCTCCGGCGTCAGTGTGACGGGTCTCCTTTTCTCTCCCTGCCACGCTCTATCAGCTTCCTCTCCATCCTCGCCCTCTTCTTTTCCATCCCCCCATGTCCACCCCTGCTCTCTATCTCATACCGGTTACTCTTGGTGGCGATGTGCCCCATCGTCAGGTGTTGCCCGATTATAATCGCGACGTCATCCTCGGCTTGCGCCATTTCATCGTCGAGGACCTGCGTTCGGCCCGCCGTTTCCTCAAACAAGTGGACCGTAGCATCGACATTGATGCCCTCACGTTCTACGAGATGGGGAAGCATGCCGATGCAGCCCTCTTTAGTCGCCATCTCGAGCCTCTGCGTCGTGGCGAGAGCATGGGCGTAATCAGCGAGGCCGGCTGTCCTGCTGTGGCCGACCCGGGTGCCGATCTCGTGGCCATCGCCCAGCGCGAGGGTCTCGAAGTAGTACCCTTGGTAGGCCCGTCTTCCATCTTGTTGGCCGTGATGGGTAGTGGCTTCAATGGCCAGAGCTTTGCCTTCAATGGCTATCTGCCTGTCGATACAGCCGACCGTGCCAAGGCACTCAAGCGTTTAGAGACACGTTCAGCCGTGGAGCGGCAGACGCAGCTCTTTATAGAGACCCCCTTCCGCAATCTCCAGCTCTTCCATCATTTGCTGCAGACGCTTGACAAGAATACCCGTCTCTGTGTAGCGGCCGGCCTCACCACCGACGCCGCCTTCCTGCGTACTCTCACCGTGGCCGGGTGGAGGCAGCAGCCCGAGCCGCCCATCCACAAGGTGCCCACCATCTTCGCTCTCTACGCAGCCCGCTAAGCGGGTGGCGGAGGCTTCGGGATCGTAGTCACTCATTATTTAGTCTACCCTTAATAGGTTGCTGTCTTGCTAATAATCAACAAGTCGTTATTCTGTTAGCTTTGCCACGTCTGCCACATTTCTCGGGTGAACGCTTTTTAAGGGGCGACTATATAGAGCCGGTAACGGGATTGCCGGGTGCGAAGGATCTCATGTTGTTGGTAGTGAGCTTGAGCCGAATGGTAGTAATAAAGCTTCCATCGAATAAGGCATCATAAGTAACCAAGCTCGGTCAGTGCTGCATACGTCCATACGCTGTCCAGTATGGTCTTAATGTGTCTTGAAGCCAATGTGCTACCTCAGCAAATGATAGGACACTATTGATAGTGGTCTTTCTTAGGAAAGCGGTCCATCGAACTTCCATCTGCGGATGGTTGGGGAAGTCTTTCCTGAAAAACATCGTGTCGGCATTATAGACTGTGCGACGATTCTCAAAGGTGCGGTTGATGGCATCCTGCAAGACGGTAGTATCGTATGGGAAGGATGTGAGCAGGTGGTAGATGTCATAATAATCTTTCATACGGCTACTCTGGTCAGCCAAATCTATGATGGCATGCATCTTCTCTGCAATCACGGTTTCTGTAGAATAGGCAAGGATGCTCGCTTCGGGCAGTCCCTCTAACAACAGAGGATAGTCCAACGAAACAGGATGCGGAGTAACCACATCTCCAAACCCAACGTCCATCGTGAGCACCTGTGCGATGGTGTCCATGGTCACCGGAATACTCAGACGGATGCCATGGTAATCCTTGAACTCGGTGATATCCTGGGTAGTAATCTTGTTGCAGGCAAACTGTACGCCATCCTCCTTGCAATCAACCGCACATATCTCTCGGAACGCCTCGGCTATGCGCTCACCATCATTGCTGATGTGAGCACCAAGAAAGTCTATGTCCAAAGTGGGACGAGCGGCAAACCTCTCGTAGGCGTACATCAGCGCACCGCCTTTCAGATAGAAGTTGTCGCGGTAACGCGTCCGGGAAATGCGGTGCAGCAGACGCTCCTGAAAGTATCGGGTCAGGATGGTCTGATAGAACACCTCCTCCTGCTTGGCCACGTTAAGCAGCCTTGCCCTGATGGATTTTCCACAGTTCTTTATCTCACTCATAGCTTTAGTGCCACATATTGTTCGAGGATGCTTCTTACTCGCAGTTTGTCGGCATAGTCAAATAGCAGGGAAAGGTTTCTGTCTGGTAGTGAGAGGTAGCTGTTTACCACTTCGGCACAAATGTCCATGCCAACCTTGTTGCGGTATTTTATGGCATCACATACACACCGCGCCTTGTTATATAGCTGTATGCGATAGCCGCTGACTATCTGTTCTTCGATACCTATGTCAAACATCGTATCGGTGATGTGATGCAGTTCTACTTTGGGGAAGATAGGGAGCGTGACTTTCCTGCCTCTCTTTACGGCAATATGGTATGCCTGAGGAAGCGAGGTGGTAAGTTCATGCACGCTCCATGCGGAGAGAAGGCATATCACCCCACCCGGAACAATGGCCTGCACATCTATCATCGTGTCAGCCAACTGTTCAGCTGTGGCATACACCCCGCGCTTGATGCGAACGGTATCACCATTACGCACGCTGTTCAGCAGCTTGTAGTATGCTGCCCGTCCTTCTTCCTTTACCATTCCTGAGGAGGTAAAACTGTTGCTACATCTCTTGTCTTCCATGCCTTTATACGATATCTTGCGTACAAAGTTACTACATTTATTGACGGTTGTAGTATGATTGTTCAAAATAAACTCATTAGCCATGTATCATTCATGGATATGCCGGATTTGCCCCTCCAGATGGCTTTGTGTCAGATAATCTTTCTGATATAGGGGAATTGCCTTGTCATGCCAGTGGCATATTCCACTCTCACCGTGGCCGGGTGGAGGCAGCAGCCCGAGCCGCCCATCCACAAGGTGCCCACCATCTTCGCTCTCTACGCAGCTCGCTAAGCGGGTGGCGGAGGCTCCCCGGCAACGTCATAGTTGTCACCCGGAATGTAAGTTTACTGGAAGCATCCCCGTTAAAACTGGAAGCATTGCCGTTAAAACTGGAAGCATTGCCGTTAAAACTGGAAGCATCCCCGTTAAAACTGGAAGCATTGCCGTGGTGGCGAGATGCCTTGCGGTGAGAAGGCGGAGCTGGATGGTGGGGGTTGACTTGGGCGGAGGGGGCTGTGTAAGGTGAGAGAGGGGCGCTGTATGCCTATACGTTTGTGGTCGCAGAATTTACTTACACATCTTACACTAATCTTGCACACGTCTGAAGGTCAGACGTTTACGTATGTAGCATTTGAATCCGCCACCTGCCATCAATGCAGCATTTCCGCCGCTCTGCCAGCCGTTTTCGGGGCGTTGAGGGAGGGGAAGAAGCAGGTGGCGCGTGGCGGGATTCACCTTTCTTGCAAACGTATGAGGCTCAGCCGCTTACGTATGTATCATATGCCTTGTCAACCTGCCATGGATGGAGCACTTTTCGCTTTGCCGGCTATCTTCTGTACGATGAGGGCAAGGGCTCCGTCGCCTGTGACGTTGCAGGCTGTGCCGAAGCTGTCCATGGCGATGTAGAGGGCTATCATGAGGGCCTGGTCGTTGTCGGTGAAGCCCAGCATAGACTGGAGCACTCCCAGGGCTGCCATGATGGCGCCGCCCGGCACCCCCGGCGCTGCCACCATCGTGATGCCCAGCATGCAGATGAATCCGGCCATCTGCCCCGGCTCGAAGGCGATGCCCTGAGTGAGCATGAGGGCAATGGCGCACGCCACAATCTTGAGGATGCTGCCCGAGAGGTGGATGGTGGCGCAGAGGGGGATGACGAAGCCGGCGATGCCTTCGCTGACCCCATTCTTGATGGCGCAGCGCAGGGTGAAGGGGATGGTGGCTGCCGACGACTGTGTGCCTAAGGCCGTGAAGTAGGCGGGCATCATGCGGCTGAGCAGACGGAAGGGGCTGCGCCCGTGGAGCAGGCCGGCAATCGTGAACTGGAAGACCAGCAGCAGGATGTGCATGACGAAGATGACGGCAATGACCTTGGCGAAGATGGCCAGCACGTGAAACACCTCGCCGGAGTGGCTCATGTGGTAGAAGATGCCGAAGATGTAGACCGGAAGTAGCGGCAGGATGACCTTCTGTATGGCAAGCACGATGACGTCCTTAAACTCCTCGGCTGCGCGGGTCAGCACCTTGGCTTTGAGGGCCGCGATGCCCAAGCCGAGCGTGAAGGCCAGCACGAGGGCGGTCATGACGCTGAGCGGTTCGGGTATGGCCACACTGAAGTAGGGTTGTGAGGTGGTGCTCTCGCTGATGGCGGTGAGCGCTACCTTGCTGTCGATGAGGTGGGGCAGGGTGAGGCTGCATACGCCGTAAGAGAAGAAGCCGGAGACGAGGGTAGCTCCGTAGGCCAGCAGCACGGTGAGCAGGAGCATGCGACCTGCGCCCTGTCGGCCTTCGCTGTCGACACTGACAATGGCCGGGGTGACGAGGCCCAGGATGATGAGGGGGACGAGAAAGCCTAAGAACTGGCTGAAGAGGCCGTTGAAGGTGACAAAGATGCGCACGGGCACGTCGGGCGAGATGAGGCCCAGCCCTATGCCCAGGGCAATGGCGATGAGTATGCGCGGGAGAAGGCCGATGTGGGGGAGGTGCATGATGGGAGGGAGGCGTTGGGTGAGAAAGAAGTATCCGGGTGAGTCGGCACCATGTCCGAACACCCGGATATGCGATGGTTGTGTGAGTGGGAGCGGTCCGCGAGGTTGGCGGCGTTATTTCAGGAGTTCGCTGAGCTTCTTCTCCAGCTCTTCGCCGCGCAGGCCGCCTGCCACAATTGTTCCGTCGGGCCCGATGAGGAGGGTGGCGGGTATGGAGTTGATGCCGTAGACCTCGCCGGCTACGCAGCGCCAGCCTTTGAGGTCGCTGAGGTGATGCCAGGGCAGGCCGAGACGCTTGATGGCGCCGGTCCAGGCATCTTTGTCCTCGTCGAAGGAGAGGCCCACCACGTCAAAGCCCTTGTCTTTGTACTTCTCATAGGCAGCCTTCACGTGGGGCATTTCGGCACGGCAAGGTCCGCACCAGGAGGCCCAGAAGTCTACGAGCAGGTACTTGCCATTGCCTACGAACTCGCTGAGCTTGTGCATCTTGCCTTCTGCGTCGGGCATTTCGAGGTCAGTATACTGCTGTCCCACGGCCTGGCGCTTCCAGCCTTTGAGTTGCTGCCTGAGACGCCCGGCTTCGTCCACCTTCATATAGGCAGGGTCGCCCTCCTCGGCCAGGGAAATGACCGTCTCGCGGGGCATAGAGGAGGCGTGGTCTACAAGGAAGAAGAGGGGGAAGATGTGCTGCTTGTTGGCTTCGCAGCACTCACGGGCGAGGGCGACACACTGTTCCTCTTCAGCTTCGTAGCGTGAGATGATGGCCTCGCGTATGCTGTCGGGCATTTGTTCCCCGCGGGTCTTGTAGGCAGTGAACTCTTTGAGCACCTCGCGCATGCTGGCCTTGTGAGGGGCCATGCGCTGCAGCCAGGGATTGAGGGCATCGTTTTCGGGAGTGCCTCCCACCGTGCCTTTGGTGAGGTCGACGGTGATGTGCTCGCCGTCGGTAATGAGTGTGACGGCGTCCCACGAGACGATATTAGTATAAACTCGGCGTAGGCAGTGCCCGCCGGCGTCTCCCTCGAAGTGGAAGATGCCGCCCTTGACCGCCACGCTGTCAATCCGGCCTTTGACGCTTTTGAGATAGGCCATGGTGGCCGTTGGGTCGCATACGCCGTCTATGCTGAAACGTTGGGCCATGGCGGGTGACAGGCTCAGGGCCGCGAGGGCCGCAAGTAATACCTTTTTCATATAGTCAGAGTGTTTGGTAAATAGTTAGTAGGGTTTGTTTTGCTTATTTTGAGAGCAAAAGTAAACATTTTGCGGGCTTTGTAGTACTTTTGCCCTCAAAATAAGCCGCCCGCCCCATTGGCGGAAGCGGTGTGGCACTATCCACCCGACAATATCAATCGCAGCATGAAGAAGAGTGACAGTGTGGTCATCATACCCACCTACAACGAGAAAGAGAATGTGGAAAGCATCGTGCGTGCCGTCTTGGCCTTGGAGCATGGTTTTCATATACTTATCATAGACGACGGCTCACCCGACGGCACGGCCGACATCGTGAAACGCTTGCAGCGTGAGGAGTTTGCCGATGAGCTGCATCTCATAGAGCGTAAGGGGAAGCTGGGCCTCGGTACAGCCTACATCGCAGGCTTTAAATGGGCCATCGCCCAGGGCTACGACTATGTGTTTGAGATGGACGCCGACTTCAGCCACGACCCCAAGGACCTGCCCCGCCTCTACGCGGCCTGTGCCGACGAGGGCAACGACGTGGCCATAGGCTCACGCTATGTGAGCGGGGTCAATGTGGTCAACTGGCCCATGGGACGCGTGTTGATGAGCTATTTCGCCTCAAAATATGTGCGCGCCGTGACGGGTCTCCCCATCCACGACACCACCGCGGGCTTCAAGTGTTACCGCCGCCGCGTACTCGAGACCATTGACCTCGACGCCATCCGCTTCAAGGGGTATGCCTTCCAGATAGAAATGAAGTTTACGGCCTACAAGCTGGGCTTCAAGGTGAAGGAAGTGCCTGTGATCTTTGTCAACCGCGTGCTCGGTACGAGCAAGATGAGTGGCGGCATTTTCGGCGAGGCCTTCTTTGGCGTGATGCGCCTGCGCTGGGCCGCGCTGACGGGCAAGATCAAGCCCCGCCGCGCATAGTCGGCCGACCTCGTCGCCCTTTGAGACAGGCTGAGGCGAGAGACCGGCCCTCCATCATGCTTGCAGGCTTCGCTCCGTGGCTTGCAGGCATTGCTATAAGCCATGGAGCGATTACGGTGGGCCACGCGGCCCTCACAACGATACCTTACCATGCACTTCCGCATATATATCAAAAATGTGACCATGGTCAACGAGGGCCGCCGGATAAAAGGCAGCCTTCTGATAGACGATGACCGCATCGACCAAATCATTGAGGGCGATGCTGGGCCCGACATGATACCCGTGGACGAGACCATCGACGGCACCGGCTGCTACCTGCTGCCCGGCGTAATAGACGACCACGTACACTTCCGCGACCCAGGGCTCACGGCCAAGGGCGACTTCTTCAGCGAGAGCAAGGCAGCGGCCGCCGGCGGCGTGACCACTGTCTTCGACATGCCCAACTGTCAGCCGCAGACCACGACGCTCGAAGCCTTCGACCGGAAGTGGCGTCTGGCCTCGCAGAAAAGCGTGGTCAACTTCGGCCTCTACTTCGGGGCCACCGCGGGCAACTCTTATGAGCTCGGTCGTCTCAATCCCCGCAAGGTGGCGGCGGTCAAACTCTTTATGGGCGCCTCCACCGGCAATATGCTGGTCAGCGGCGAGCATGTGCTTCGCATCATCTTCGAGCAGAGCAGCCTGCCCATCATGACCCACTGTGAAGACAGCCAGCTCATTGCCGATAACCTCAAGGCATGCTGCCGACAATATGGCCCTGACCCAGACGTGGTTCACCATCCCGAGATACGCAGCGCCGAGGCCTGCTATCAGTCGACCGCTCTGGCCGTAAAGTTGGCTCGTGAGACCGGTGCGCGCCTCCATGTGGCCCACCTTTCCACCGCCCGCGAGCTGGAGCTCTTCACGGCAAACGACCCCCGGATTACGGCCGAGGCCTGTGTGGGACACCTTTTCTTCTCAGCCGACGACTACAAGAAACTGGGAGCACGCATCAAGGTGAACCCTGCCATTAAGTCGGCTGCCGACCGCGACGCGCTGCGCCGTGCCTGCGCCGATGGCACCATCTATACCATAGGCACAGACCATGCTCCCCACCGCCTGGCCGACAAGGTGGGCGGCTGCGTGAAGGCCGCCTCGGGCATGCCCTCCATCCAATTCTCATTGGTGGCCATGCTCTCCTTAGTGGACGAAGGCGTGCTCACCATGGAGCGTCTCGTGGAGCTCATGTGCCACAACCCGGCCCGCCTCCTGCAAATCGAAAACCGTGGTTTCTTGCGCGAGGGCTACATGGCCGACCTCGTCCTTGTACGTCCGGGAGTGCCCTGGACGCTTACGCCCAACCGCATACAGTCACTCTGCAACTGGAGCCCCTTTGAAGGCACAACCTTCCGCTGGCGTGTGGAGCGCACCTTCTGCAACGGCTTCCCCATCTACAACCGCGGCCATGTCACCGACGAGAAATTCCGCGGACGTCCCGTTTGCTATAATCGCTGAGTGCTGTCGAGCCACAACGGCCCGCTATCAGCTCCCTCATTAGCCTCTTCCACCTTTTACCATCATGGACAAAGTGCCTACCTTCATCTATAGAGCCTATCAGCTGTGCGTGGGGCTGCCCGTCATCCTCATTGCCACTGTGCTCACCTGCATTGTCACCATTGTCGGCGGCCTTTTCAATGCCCACATCTTCGGTTACTATCCCGGCCGCATGTGGTCGAAGATTATTATCAGGGTGCTCCTGTTGCCCGTCAAGGTAGAGGGTCGCGAGCGGCTTGACCCTAAGCAGAGCTACGTGTTCGTGGCCAACCATCAAGGCCCGTTCGACATCTTCCTCATCTACGGCTACCTCGGCCGCAACTTTAAGTGGATGATGAAGAAAGCCCTTCGCAAGATGCCGTTCGTGGGGTATGCCTGCGTCAAGGCCCGTCACATCTTTGTCGACAAGTCAGGTCCTAAGGCCATCAAGGAGACCATCGACAAGGCGCGTGCCACGTTGCAGAGCGGCACATCGTTGGTGGTCTTTCCCGAAGGCTCCCGCTCCTTCACCGGCCACATGGGGCTCTTCCGGAAAGGCGCTTTCCAGCTGGCAGACGACCTTCAGCTCCCAGTCGTACCCGTCACCATCGACGGCTCGTTCGATGTGCTGACCCGCATGGCTGGCTTCAACTTCGTGCATTGGCATTCCCTCCGCCTCGTCATCCATGCCCCTATCCCGCCGGTCGGTGAGGGTAAGGACGACGTCAAGCAGACGATGGACAAG
Organism: uncultured Bacteroidales bacterium; assembly: GCA_945836755.1. Lineage (GTDB taxonomy): Bacteria > Bacteroidota > Bacteroidia > Bacteroidales > Bacteroidaceae > Alloprevotella. Next base: position 19,791 of record CAMAMB010000008.1, on the reverse strand, counting down.
GCCTATCGCGCCGTCATGGGGAGCCTGCCGGAGAAGTATCAGGGCTACGTCAAGAACGACGACCAATGAGCCGGAGCGTGTGAATGAGGCTTCCGCCGGAACGCTCGACGCCCGACAGGACGAGGCTGCGCCGTAAGATGAGATTACAGCACAGCCTCGTTCTTTGTTTGCCCATGTCCATCGGGGCGGGCAGCTACCACGTCAGCCCTCACTCGTCGCTCAATTCGTCGTCGCCCCTTCTTATCTTGGCGGCCTTCTCCCTCATTTTCGCGGAGAAATTCAGCGCGTCGACCCACTGCTGTATCTTCTTTTGCTGCTCCTTCATATTCTTCATGGTAGCGGGCATCGTCTCCGCCCACTTGCGCAGGCTTCGCGACACTGACGCGAGTTCTTGCGCCGAGAGGGTTTCGTGGTTGACCAGCTTCTCAAACTGTAAAGAGTCAATGGGGAAGCTGCTCGCCCATTGCCGCAGTTGCAGAGAGTCGTCTGCAAAGCTGCCTTGTAGATGCCGCAGTTGCTCTAAGTCGAGCAGTATTTGCTCGGGAGTGAGAGGCGTGGCAATCTTGGCGGAGTACGAGCCTCGCTTTTCTGTGTAGCCGGCGATGTAACTGTTGAGGAAGTCTTGTACCTCGCCGAGGCGTAGTCTGCCCATGAGCTGGATGAGAACCTTTTTCTTCTCGTTGCTGAAGAAGATCATCTCGTCGAACACGTCCACCGAGTCTTTTATCGGATGCAGCAGAAGCGTGGTACTCTTCGTGCCGAGCGTGGATTCGTAGTGTGTCTGGTAGGCTTTATTTTTTGCGATGTTCGTCACCTTGGCAATCAGCGTGTTGGTGACCTTTTCTTGCGTGGGGAGCAGCATGAGGATGCCGTCGACCTCGCTGAAGGTGGTGGGCGTGAAACCTTCCACGTTGCTGACCAGTCTGACCTGTCTTGTCATCGTTCCCGGGAAGTAGATGTAGCGTACGCCATCAAGGTTGCGGTAGGCGCTGAAATCTACGAACGGGCTTGCGGCGTGTAGGCTGACGGCCATCAGTGCCGCCATGCAGAAGATGAGGATGCGGTTCATAATAGTATAAGGTGTATGTAGATAGGATAAGGAATATGTCAAAATGAGATTTGTAGCACATCGCCGTTGCTGTGCGGCAGTGGCTGCCCGGCCTCTTGCATCTCGGCTGGCTTATCAGCGGCGTCAAGGTAGTCAGCCCCTTCGAAGAGCGACTGCCAAATGCAGGTTACACGCTGTGCCTCGGCCGACTCGCGCAGCAGACCTTCCACCTCGGCACAAATGGCCAGCGCCTCGGGCAGACTCCCCACGGTGGCTTCATAGACGTCGTCGGGGCTGCGGTCTGTGACGTAGTGCACGCCTGTCTCGCCGGGCACTCTCGCCGCTACACCCTTCTCCCTCTCTGCCTGTCTGTGCCAGGCCTTGGCGGGCTTGTCGCCAGGCTCTTCCGCCCGCTGCGGCAGTGGGTTTGGACGGCAGATCTGTGCCCCATGCGGTGCTTGCGGGCCTTGGTTGGTTACAGCCACAGCCATCGGAGTGGCTTCCGGCTTTGGCTTCAGGTAATGCCAGCCTGCGAAGCCCAGCGCCAAGGCTGCGCTTGCTGCCACCGCCCATGTTGTGTGTCGCTTCCAGATTATACGGCGAGGCGTTTGCGTTTCTTTCTCAGCGGTCGCAGTCTCTTCTTCCACCTGCTTCATGTGTGCTGCCAACTTGGCCGCGAAGTCGGGCGGCAGAGTAGGCCCCACGAGATGCAGGACCCAGAAGTCGCGCTCGCCGCGCCATTCCTGCGGGCAAGCGTCGCCGCACACGAAGCATGCCAACCTGTGAGCCTCGGCTTGTGACAAGTCTCCTTCGAAGAAGCGGACGCGGAGCGCGCGGGCTTCTGAGAGTGTGAGCTCCTCTTTCATGTTTTCACGAATGTCTGGTTGATAGGTCTGTCAGCTATATCTTACTCTTCAATTCCTTCCGGGCGCGGCTGAGCAGCAGCCTGACGTACGATTCAGTCTCGTTCATGGTCGCTGCAATCTCTGCCGTTTCGAGCCCGTCGAGGTGGAACAGCGTGAAGGCGCGTGCCTGTTTTGCCGGCAGGCAGTTGATGAGCCGTTGCAGCCTCTCCACCCTCTCCCGGCCCATCATGATGGTCTCGGGCGACGGTGCCGCGCCTTGCGCCCCGCTCTCGTCAATGGCTGGCCCCGTGTCGCCGCTTTCTATGTGGCTCAGGTCGCGCAGACGGTTCAGGCTCAGGTGGCGCACCGTGGTGGAGAAGTATGAGAGAGCCTCTCCGGCTGTCATTTCCGTCAGTCTGTCCCGCCGTTTCCATATAGCCTCGAAGGCGTCTTGCACAATGTCCTGCGCCTCGTCCGCACTGACCACGTAGCGCTGCGCCTGTGCCAGCAGGCGGGCAGCATGCGTGAGGAAGGTGTGATGTAGTTCGGTAGGAGTCATTGGCGGATGCAGTGAGTGGGGGTGGATTGACTTTTCGGTCGCCTATATGTATTACACACGAGGTAGGTGTTTCGCCACAAAAGTACTCAATCATTTTTATGGGCATGCCATGTCGTGGTTCTCGCGTTGCCCCGAAAGCCCGCTTCCCCGCTCTGCATGGTCGGTGTGGGGCGTTCTCTCCGTTCGGCCGAGCGTTTTGCGGTTTTGCGGGGCGGCGAGCCGGAGCCGCCGGGCCTTTTCGTTCGGCGGCGGCAGTGTTCACATATAGATAGTGCGCCGCACACTTTCGCTGTGTGCGGCGCACGTCCTACATTATATATGTGTGTGAGCGGTGTGATGGAGCTGTGTGCTACGGGGATAGGTCTGAGGGGGCGGGTTAGGCTGATGCCGACGCTCCGGCTAATAGATGTAGACGCTCAGGCGGCTGATGCTGCCCGGCGCACCCTTCTCGGCGCGTGGCAGATAGTCTAAGCCTGTCACCGTCTGCTCGCTGCCGAGGTCGATGACCAGCAGGAGCGGCTTTTTGGCCTTCGGCCCGGCTTGCCAGTAGGTGCTCTCCTGAAGGTCAAAGAGCTTGTCGGCGGTGTGGTTGCCGGCTGCAAAGGTGTGTGCCTGCTTAGGCTTGCTCTCTGCCAGGGCGCACGGAGTGCCCATCAGCAGGGAGAAGAGTAGTAGAAACCACATTCGTTGCATGATGATAGAGACAATAAGGTTGTGAATAAGTAACAAATGGAGGTGAATGGGTGATGTCTCTTGCAAAGATAGCCCCTTTACTCGCCCTCGCGGCCTGCCATAAGCTAATATTATTAAAACTGCACCGAGCAAAAGCGACGGTTAACTAAAGATTTGTATAGAAATTGCACAGATTATTTGGCCGGTGTGCATGTGTATTGTACTTTTGCCGAAGTTTCTACCAACAAATAAGAAAATGAGAAAAATTTTACTCCTGACGGCCGCCATGATTAGCGTAGCCAGCACCGCCTTTGCCGGCGGCTATCTGACCAACACTAACCAGAGTGTGTCGTTCCTGCGTAACCCTGCGCGTGATGCTTACATTGCCATCGACGGCGCTTACTTCAATCCCGCAGGCATCGGCTTCCTTTCCAAGGGCTGGCACATGGGTTTCGACATTCAGTCTGCCTATCAGACACGTACCGCCTCCTCTTATTTCGCTCCCTTCGCTGCAGGCACAGTCAATGGTGTGGCCAACCCCGCCGGTGGGCGCAAGGACTTCGAGGGCAAGGCCACGGCTCCTGTCATTCCCTCCATCGACCTCGCCCGCGTGGCCGACAAGTGGTTCTTCTCTTTCCACTTCGGCATCACCGGTGGCGGCGGCAAGTGTAAGTTCGACGACGGCCTCGGCAGCTTCGAGAGCCAGGTGGCCCTGCTGCCCGACCTCATCAATGCCCTTCAGCCCGGTGCCGTTTCCGGTTACTCCATGGACACCCGCATGCAGGGCCGCCAATATTACTTCGGAGGCCAGTTTGGTGTGGGCTACAAGGTGACAGACAGGTTCAACGTGAGTGTGGGCGGTCGCGTGGTCTATGCCGACTGCAACTACTACGGCCACGTGCGCAACATACAGGTGGGCGTCAACACGCCCCAGGGTGTGGTCTACATGCCGGCCGCTCAGCTCTTCGAGAGCCAGGGCATGCCCGACTTTGCAGCCCTCGCCGGCAACCGCGAGCTCAACTGCGACCAGACGGGCTGGGGCTTCACCCCCGTCATCGGCGTCGACTACAACTTCGGCAAGCTTAACGTGGCTGCCAAGTATGAGTTCAAGACCCGTTTGCGCCTCAAGAACAAGTCGGGCATCAACACCAGCGGCCTGGCCGAGTATGACGACGGCAAGGAGATAGCTGCCGACATCCCCGCCATTCTGACCCTCGGTGCCAAGTACGACGTGCTCGACAATCTGCGCGTCTCCACCGGCTTCCACTACTACTTCGACAAGCAGGCCACGCAGTATGAGCACAAGGAGAACCATCTCGCCGGTGGCGGATGGGAAGTGCTGGCCGGCGTGGAGTATGACATCAACGACCGCTTCACTGTGAGCGCCGGTTGGCAGACCACTAACTACGGCTTGGGCGACGACAGCCAGTTCCTCTCAGACATGAGCTTCGTGACCAACTCCAACAGCGTAGGCCTCGGTGCACGTATCAAAATCAAGAAGCGCATCCACCTCAACGTGGCCTACTTCAAGACCATCTACACCCACTATAAGAAGAACATGAAGCCCTACGACAAGCTCGACCAGAAGGCCGGTGCCATGGTAAACCAGCTTACCGCCGCCCTCACTGCCGATGCCCAGTATCAGCAGAGCGTCCTGGCCAACCCCAACGCCACTGCCGAGCAGCGTGCATCTGCTTCCGCCCGTCTCGGCGTGATAGCTGCCGAGGCCGGAGCTGCCGAAACAGTGCTCGGAGCTGTAGGTGCAGCCATGGGCAGTGGGCGTTACGACGGCTTCGACAAGTTCCACCGCACCAACGACGTGTTTGGTCTCGGCATGGAGATAGACTTCTAAACCTCGCACATATACACAAAAACTACTCTTTTTATATGTGAGCACCCGCAGACGCCTTACGGCGTTCCTGCGGGTGCTTTGTGTGGTGGCGGGGTGGCTTCGCCGTCCGCCTACGACAAATGCCGCGAAGGTCGCGGCATTTGTGCGTGTGTGTCGATGGTGTCCGCACAGGGTGCGGCGTGTCAGTGGCTGTGGGGTAGGGCGGGGCGCTTACTCGCCCTCCTTCTTGACGATGCGGCGGGAGCGGCGCTTGGGCTTTTCCTCGGCGGGCTTTTCTATCTTGACGCCGGCCAGCTCAGGGTCAATCATGATGCGGCCGCAGTATTCGCATACGATGATCTTCTTGCGCATGCGGATGTCGAGCTGACGCTGGGGCGGTATCTTGTTGAAGCAGCCGCCGCAGGCGTCGCGCTGCACGTAGACTATGCCGAGGCCGTTGCGCTGGCCGTTCTCAGTCTGGCTCTTGCGTATGCGCTTAAAGGCCAAGAGCAGGCGAGGCTCGATGGTCTGTTCCACCTGCTTGGCTTTTTCGCGGAGCTTCTCTTCCTCGGCCTTGGTCTCGGTCACGATTTCGTCGAGCTCCGACTTCTTGACGTTGAGGTCGGTGCGGCGCTCTTCGAGCAGGGTTCTCACCTTGCTGATTTCCTCCTGGTCTTCGTCGATGGTGCGTTGGGCCTCGTTGATCTTCTTGTTCTGGAGTTCGACCTCCAGGCTCTGGAATTCTATCTCCTTCGAGAGCATGTCATACTCGCGGTTGTTGCGCACGTCGTTGAGCTGGGCCTTGTAGCGCTCTATCATCTCTTCGGCGTCCTTGATTTTGCCGCGTTTCATCTCTATTTCAGTGGTCAGTCCCTCCACTTCTTCGGTATACTTGCCTATGCGGTGGGTGAGGCCTTCTATCTCGTCCTCGAGGTCCTGCACTTCCAAGGGGAGTTCGCCGCGTAGTATCTTGATGCGGTCTATCTCAGAGAGAATGGTCTGAAGCTGATAGAGGTTTTTGAGCTTCTGTTCGACAGACATGTCAGTCACAGATTCTTTCTTTGCCATGTGTGTGGTTGAGTTATGATTGGTTATACGATTTGCGGGGAGGTGGCGGCGCTGCTCACCCATGCCTTGCGGGGATTGGTGCATAGCTCCGTGGGCTCTACCCTGAGGCCCGGGAGGGCTTCGGAGAGTATGTCGTGGAGCAGGTCGATGGTGAAGCGCTCGCTTTCGTAGTGTCCCATTTCTACGAGCAGCATGCCGGTCTCGTGGCCGAAGAAGGGGTGGTAGCCTATCTCGCCTGTGAGGAAGGCGTCGGCCCGTGCACTGAGGGCGCGGGGCAGCAGGAAGCTGCCCGAACCTCCGCAGAGGGCCACGCGCTCTATGGGACGGGCCTCGTAGCCGTTGTGCTGTATGACGTCGATGCCGAAGGCGCTACCCACCAAGGCGAGGAAGCGCTCCGTGGCCATGGGCTGCGGCAGACGGCCTACCACTCCGCCTCCGCCGTCTCCGCCGGGCAGGGGGTCGAGCACTTCCACCTCTTCAAGGCCTAATCGGCGGGCCATGGCGTGACTGACGCCGCCGGGCGCGTTGTCAAGGTTGGTGTGGGCGGCATAGATGGCCACGCCGCTGCGTATAGCACTGACCACACAGCGCTCCACGTAGGTGGTGGAGGCAATGCGTTTGAGGGGCCTGAAGAGCAGGGGGTGATGGGCCACGATGAGGTTGCAGCCCTTCTGCACGGCTTCGGCTATGACCTGCTCGGTCACGTCAAGGCATAATAATACCCCTGACACATCTTCCGTCTCTGTTAGTCCTATCTGCAAGCCGGCGTTGTCGTAGCTTTCTTGCAGGGGCAGAGGCGCGAACCGTTCAAGGGCATCGGTGACATCCTTCAGTCTCATATTGGGTTACGAGCACATTTTATGTAAGTGGTGCAAAGGTAGCACTGTCTTTGCGAAGGGGCAAGTCTTTGGACCGAAAAGTAAGACTGCAAGGCGGCCCGACGGTGTATGGAGGCCGTCCGTGCCGAAGCCGGAAGGCGTCCGGCCGTTCCCGGAAGCCTTCGCGAGAGTGACATTGGGGCGGATGTCACCTTGCTTTCGGGCGGATGCAAGGTTGCATTTGGCCCAATGCTACCTTGCATCCGCCCGAATTTCACCGGCGCGAAGGCTTCTAAAAACGGGAAACAGGCTTCTACGCACGGCGCAGATGCCCCGTAAAATGTTCCAGCATCCGTGTGGGCTACATGATTACGTTGTCGACGATGAGCCCGTCGTAGAGCCGGATGATGCGGTCGGCGAAGGAGGCATCGTGCTGCGAGTGGGTGACCATGACGATGGTAGTGCCTTCGCGGTGCAACTCACCGAGCATGTCCATCACCTCCTGGCCGTGGGTAGAGTCGAGGTTGCCCGTCGGTTCGTCGGCAAGGATGAGGCGCGGACGCGAGACCACGGCGCGAGCGATGGCCACCCGCTGTTGCTGACCGCCGGAGAGCTGGTTGGGGAAAAGCTTGCGGCGGTGGGAGATGGCCATGCGGTCCATCACCAGCTCCACGCGCCGCCGGCGCTCCTTGGCCGGCAGCCCCATGTAGAGCAGTGGCAGCTCGATATTGTCGTAGACATTGAGTTCGTCGATGAGGTTGAAGCTCTGGAAGACGAAGCCGATGAAGCCTGTGCGCAGGTCGGTGCGTTCGTCCTCGCTGAGCGCACTGACGAGGCGCCCCTCGAGCAGATAGCTGCCGTCGGTGGGGTTGTCGAGCAGCCCGAGGATGTGGAGCAGGGTCGACTTGCCGCAGCCCGAAGGCCCCATGATGGCGACAAACTCGCCTTCCTGCACCTCGAGCGTGACCTCGCGCAGCGCCCATGTGCTCACTTCGCCTGAGCTGAATGACTTCTTGATGTGATGTAGCTGTATCATAGACGTGGGATGGAAGTGCTTGTGTGTATCTTATTCCTTGGCAATCAGTTGCGAGGGGTTGGTGCGCATGACGAGGCGGACGCTCCGGACGACGATGACCGCCACCAGCGCGATGACCAAGAGAGCGCCTCCGAGACAGGGCAGGAGTGGCGAGACGTTGACGCAGACAAAAGGCAGCACGTCGCTCATGCCTCCCCCGAACAGATAGCGATGGAAGAGCAGCGCCGCGGGGATGGCGAGGCAGAGAGCGAGGGCGGTGACCACGAGATAGACACGGCCGAAGAGACGATAGATGTCGCTCCGCTTCGCTCCGTTCACCCTGCGTATGGCCACCTCCTTGCGGCGAGAGCGAGTGTCGAGCGCTACGGTGCTATATATGCTCATGGCGCAGACGATGAGGCTGACAACACCGAGAATGTAGCCGGCGCTGCGCATGCTCTCGCAAAGCGTCACCTGGGTGTGAGAGTCGTGGAAGTTGACTGCCATCTTGCTGACCACGGCCGGTTCGAAGCGCCGCACCGCAGCGTCCACTTCGTGCACCAACGCCTCATGCTGTCCCTCCTTAGGCACCAGCACAAAGGCGGCACACTCGTATGCCATTTCGGGACTGACGATGATGGAAAGGGGACGGTTCTCATAGGGCACGGGGCCTATTGTGCCCGCTATCGGAAGTACCGTGCCCTCATTGCGCCCGTAGTGCATGGTCAGTGAGCCTTCGTCCACAGCTCCCAGGCGGCGAAGCTTTTGATAGATGCTGTCGCTCAGCAGGACGAAGCGCCCTGTGTCGGCTGGCTCCTGCAGCCAGTTCACCCGTAGGTTGTAGAAGGAGACGAGCGAGGTGTCGCACGCGGCAAAGAAGGGCAGGTGCGTGTGGTTGTCGAGCGCTGCCTGCACCTCGGCATCCTCCTTGATGTTCTTGCAGGTCAGGTAGATGATGTCGTGTGCTATCATGGTCTTCAGGCTCGGCAGGCGGGACGTCTCCTGCAAGAGAGCGCCCGGGCTCTCACTTGCCTCGTGGGCCTGCAACAGTACACACTCCTTGTAAGGCGCAAGGTTGTCGGGCACATGGAAATACTTCGCCATGAGGTCTGTCCAGCGTACGAGCGAGAGGGTGGAGCAGACGAAGAGGAGGCTGATGGCAATCTCGACGGTCAGCATGACGTGGCGGAAGAGGTGAGACCGGCCGTGCCGCATACGGATGGCGAGGCCCTGCTCCGACTGTTCAGCCCGCTTCGTCTGCGAAAGTGTCAGCCGGATGATGGCAGCACAGGCGACTATCAGTGCGCCGCCGATGCAGAGGCTGATGACGGCCAGGCTTTCGACGGAGAAGGGAACCACGCGGATGACGGGCTCAAATCGCAGGCCGATGAAGTGCTCCAGCCAACTGCCCATACACATGGCAACTGCCACAGAGGCTATGATTACGAGCAGCACCTCGGTGAAGAGCAGGCGGAAGAGCTGTCCGCGCTTGGCCCCGTGGACAGTGCGTAGCGCCAGCTCGCGCCGCCGCATACGGAAGAGCTGCACCTCCATGCGCAAGAAGCCACTGAGGGCGGCGATGAGGATGAGCGCCCCAATCAGGTGGACCAGCGTCTGTGTCGTCACCACCGTGCGGACCTTGTCGGCGCTGAAGGGCTCTGACAGCGTGGCGACGTAGCCAAAAGGCTTCAGGCGGGCGTCCAGCTCTGCCAGCAGCTGCCTCCGTGTGTACCCCTCTTTCAGCACCACGTGGATGTAGGTGGTATAGAATAGTTCGTGGCCGTCGGAGAGTTTCATGTCGCAGAGTTCCTTCTCCGCTTCGCCGAGCGAGAAATACAGCTGCCTCTTATCCACCAGCTCGAAGGCAGACACGTCGTCAAACACGTCGACAATCTTCAGCGTCATGGGGCAGAAGATGAGGGGCTGCGTGGTGACGGCGCCCACGGGGTTGGCTTCGCCGAAGATGCGCTTCGCCATCTGTCTGCTGACGACGGCCTCGCCGGGCTTCAGCCTCGCAATGACCTTGCCCGTGAGGGCGGAACGGATGCCGGCGAGATGAAAGTACTCGGGGTCGATGGGCGCATATTCCATTTGCAACTTGCGCGCGGTGGCGTCCGGCAGGCGGAACGCTACCATGTCGGTGAACACCATCCCGTTGGGCATTGCCATGCGTTCTGCGCTCTTCGGTCCGCCGTCGCGCTTGATGGCGCGGATCATGTTGGCGGTGAAGTGGGGATACTTCGTGAGCTTGACGTGTGCCGGGTTGGTGTCCGCCGGTTGGAAGCCGACGTTGAAGGTACGGTCGAAGTAGGGTTGGTGGTAGATGTGCGGGAAGGTGTAGTGCTTCAGCGCGGCATGGCTGAAGGCGAGGGTGACGATGCCGATGGCGATGCTCAGCACGGAGATGAGCGTCTGAAGTTTGTACTTCATGAGGTGGCGCATGGCTACCTTGAGGTGGTGAATGAAGAGGGTCATGAGGGTAGATAGTCTATATGGAGGAGGCATGTTTAACGCAGGGCCTTCAGCAGGCACCGTAGGTCATTCTCGAGGTTGTAGAGGCCGTTGATGCGATACTCCTCGCCGACAAGGCGACCGTCGGGCGTGATGGTTTCGCAATGTGGGATGCCGTTGAAGCGGAAGTATTCTTGCAGGCGGCTGAACTCGTTGTAGGTGACGCAAATCGTCTCCTCGCCGTCGAGCCATTTCTTCACGTAGTCGTGGTATGCCTCGCTGCCCTCCGCCGTTTCTTCGCTGGCGATATAGATGAGCTTCACGTCGTTGCGCTTCGCTATCTCCGCCCGCCGTTCCTTGCTGACCTGAATGGCGTGGCGGCAGGGACCGCACCCCATGCCCCAGAAGTCAATGACCAAGAAGCGGCCGGGGTAGCGCGCCAGCAACGAGCGGATGAGTTCGGCAGGCCGGCCCTCGGGCAGCGGCGAGGTGAGGGCTGCTTGCGCTTGGCGCCGTGCGTGATACTGTGCGGCGTGGCGGCGCAGGGCCTCGTGGGAGAACGACGCCACATAGCGGGGGAACACATTGCTCAGGCAGGGCACGGCAGCGGCGCGCCGGGTGCGTTCCTCTTCGCTCAGAGCGCGGTTTGCCAACACGCTGTCCTTATTGACTTCATTGCGGCGCCAGAGAGTGTACTCGCCCAACATCTCCCGGTAGTTGCACATCTGCGCCATGAGGCTATTCTTTGTGCAGCCCATCATGCCGCGCCACAAGGCGTAGTGGTTCTCCATCTCCTTCAAGATGCTTTCGGGGGTATCGGTCCACGGGTCATCTTCGTCGGTGACTTCCACGACGTTCCATCGGCCTTGCACAGGCCAGGCAAATTGCAGGCGGTTGAGCAGAATGGCATAGTAGCTGCTGGCCATGAGCAGCGGATTGTCGAAATCGACGCGGCTCAGCAGCCGGCTATAGAACGCCGTGTCGCGGAGCGTGGCAAACACGGCGCTGTCGGCGGCAGTGTCCATTTTGAGACTGAACACTTTCTGCAGGGCGTAGTCCATGACGCCGGTGGCATACTGCGCCTGTGCATCGGCCAGTGCCAGCTGCATTTCCGTAGGCGTGAAACCATGGCGCGCGGCCACCGTCTGCAGATGGTAGGCCATGAGCTGCCACACCTCATCTGCCAAGGCTTCGACCTCCTGCGGTGTCCCTTCGCAGTGAAACAATCGCGAAACGAGTCCACTGAAATCCAAGCCCGACTTCAGCCATCGCTCTACCGCCCGGCTGCTGCCGCTGTGATAGTCGCAGTGATACAGGCCGTCGTTGCCCTTGCGCAGGGTCACGTCGATGGTGTCGCCGGGGCTGACGAACACTTCGAGGTAACTCATGCCCGGCAGCTCCTTGTCCCAACGCAGCGATTGCTGCCTGGGGTGGTCTACCTCCCATCGCCGCTCAAACGTGCCGTCGGGATGAATGTCGGCCACCATGATCAGGTCATCCTTGTTGAACAAGCCATCGTACGACAGCTCGAGTTGGCAGGGAAGCCCAGCCTCGGCTGTGTAGCCCTCAATGCGTCCGCGAAGGGTCACGCTATCGGTGCGAAACCAGTCCGCCGGTGCGGTAGTGGCATAGTCCTTGACGAGTTGCTCCATCGTCTTCATGGGCAGTTTCTGCTTCTTGTCGTGTATGCCCAAGAGCATGAAGGCGCCCTGCCCGTCGTATTCGATGAAGTCGAACCAGCGTGTGCGCTTGGGCAGAGGCTCGAAGTGGAGCGTGAAATGAGTGGTGCGGTCGGTGGGCGAGACTGTCCATACGTTCGGCGTCAGTCCTTCGGCGGAGCGCAGGGCATAGCGCCGCCCGCTTTCGTCGGCGAGGTAGCAGGCGCTGCTGAGACGGAAGTCCCGGCCGGCGGGATAGTCGAGTGTGAAGTGTACGGTGGTGGCTGTGTCGGCAAACACTACCTCGCGGGCGCTGAGCGAGCCGTTCGTCACGTTCATGCAGCCCAACGCCGCGGGACTTTTCACCTTGCGCTGCGCACAGGCAGGCCATGCAAGAAGGCCACAGAGGAATATCAGAATGAGTTGCTTCATGAGGATAAGTATATTATGTATATGGTGTGCGAAGGTCAGACGGTCAAGAGACTGCTGCAAATGTAAGGCGTTGCGGCTGAATAACGGCAAGCCGGAACGAAGTCAATGGGCAGATTGTATGATAATCATACACTTTGCGGGGAGGACTGCTTGAAACGCCACCTCCCATCTATGGGGAACATGGAGAAATGTACTATTTTCGCGGCATGAACCAGCTACACGCCACTATTCTCGTGGTCGACGACAACCCCGCCATCCTCACGGCGGCTAAGATATGTCTGAAACCTCACTTTGAACGCATCCTCAAGCTCACCCGCCCCGAGGCGCTCCTCACCACGCTTCAGCAAGAGCAGGTGGATGTCATACTTCTCGACATGAACTTCTCGCACGGCACGAATTGTGGGCAGGAGGGCATGGCTTGGCTCTCCGCCATCCATCGCAAGCATCCCGCCATCCCCGTGGTGCTGATGACAGCCTACGCCGATGTGAAACTTGCAGTGCGCGGGCTGAAAAACGGGGCGGCAGACTTCGTGACGAAGCCCTGGGACAACGACGAACTGGTGCAAGTCTTGAAGGATGTCATTGACCACCAACACGCCGTTGCCTCGCTCGAGGTGATGGAGAAACAGCATGTGCAGAAGGTCGTCGATCACTGCAAGGGCAATATGAGCCGGGCAGCTGAGCTGTTGGGCATCACGCGTCAGACTCTCTACAAGAAATATCAAGATTTTTAGGTCTATGCTTACCATCTTACTCATTGTCGCGGGGGGCTTCATCCTGCTGGCCGGCTGTGTCATCTACCGCCATCAGTGTGTGTTGAGAGAGAGGGCGCAGTTGATGCGCGACGCTGTCAGACACCATGACTTCTCTTTCCGTCTCTCCCCTCACGGCCTGCTCTTCGGCGAAAGGGCCTTGCAGGAAGCTCTCAACGACATGGGAGAAGATATTCAGCAACTTGTGGCGCGCAACGAGGTAGAGGCTTGGCAGCGCCTCACACGGGTATTGACACACGAAATCATGAACGCCACGACGCCCATCCTCTCCATCAGTCAGGCATACCTGCAAAATGAAGAGATGAAAGGGCTGCCCTACGCAGAAGGCATTCAGGCCATCCACGACACCTGTCTCGGCCTGGCGTCGTTTGTGGGTAGTTATAGGAAGCTTACACAGCTACAGCCTCCCGTTATGGGTGAGGTACGTCTGTCAGCGCTCTGTCAAAGTGTAGCGGCCATGTACCCACAACTGACATGGCGTGTAGACATTCCGGCCGGCTTGGTTGTCAGAGCCGACGAGCAGCTGCTGCGTCAGGTGCTTATCAACCTCGTCAAGAATGCCGTCGAGGCAGAGACTGTGACCATCGGGCTAAAGTGGGACGGCAGCCTCTTCGTCAGCAACGATGGTCACGCTATCCCCGCCGATGTGGCGCGTGAAATCTTCATCCCATTCTTTACCACCAAGTCGTCGGGTACGGGCATCGGTCTCTCGCTCTCCCGCCAAATTCTCCTGATGCAACACATGATGCTGACGCTCAAAGACACCCCGCTGCAGGGCTACACCACCACCTTTGTTATCTCCCCCGAGAGGTGATGGCGGGTAGCTGTGCTCAGTGACTTGATAGCCGACACTGATAGCCACCCTCCATACACACTTCACGCCAATGCGAAGGGTTTATAGCCTCGGCATTGGCGTGAATACTATCTGTGTGGAGTGGGGAGGGGTCGCTTAGCGGATGAAGAGCAGCTCACGGTACTTGGGGAGTGTCCACATCTCGTCTTCAACGATGAGCTCGAGTTTGTCGATGTGGTAACGTATCTCGTCGAAGTAGGGAGCTATTTCGTCGTGGTAGGCAATGGCCAGCTCGCGGAGGTCCTCAATCTTGTTGACCACCTTGCGCTTCTCTACCATGGCTTCGACGTTCTCGGCAATGAAGGAGGTGTGTTTGTTAATCTTCTCGATGAGGTCGATGTTGTAGGCGGTGAGTTCCTTCACCTTCTCAGGGTCAGAGAAGGCGAGCTGTATCTTGTGGACATTGTCCACGAGCTCACTCTGATACTTGGTGGCCACAGGTATGATATGGTTCATACAGAGGTCGCCGAGCACGCGGGCTTCAATCTGTATCTTCTTCTGATAGGTCTCCCACTTGATTTCGTTGCGGGCCTCCAGCTCGTGGCGGTTCATGACGTTCATCTTTTCGAACATCTGTACGGTGGTGTCGTCCAGGTATCTGTCGAAGATGAGGGGGCATGAGGTTTCGCAGTCAAGGCCGCGTCTGGCGGCTTCCTGCTTCCACTCGTCGCTGTAACCGTTGCCGTCGAAGTGGATGGGCTTGCAGGTCTTGATGTCTTCACGCACGACGTCGAGGATGGCGCTTATCTTGGCTTGTCCGTTGGCCATGCGTTCGTCCACTCGGCTCTTGAAGTCGGTGAGGGCCTCAGCCACGGCGGCGTTGAGGGCTATCATGGCGCTGGCACAGTTGGCAATGGATCCTACGGCGCGGAACTCGAAGCGGTTGCCGGTGAAGGCGAAGGGGGAGGTGCGGTTGCGGTCGGTGTTGTCGACCATGAGTTCCGGTATCTGGGGGATGTCAAGCAGCACACCGTGTTTGCCTTCCATGGTGAAGAGCTCGTCGGAGGTAGAGTTCTCCACCTTTTCGAGGAATTCGCTCACCTGCTTGCCGAGGAAGCTGGAGATGATGGCAGGGGGGGCTTCGTTGGCTCCGAGGCGGTGGGCATTGGTGGCGCTCATGATAGAGGCTTTGAGCAGGCCGTTGTGCTTGTAGACACCCATGAGTGTCTCGACCACAAAGACCAGGAAGCGAAGATTGTCTTCAGCGGTCTTGCCCGGGGCATGCAGCAGGGCGCCAGTGTTGGTGGTGAGGCTCCAGTTGTTGTGCTTGCCTGAGCCGTTGATGCCGGCGAAGGGCTTCTCGTGGAGGAGGCAGCGGAAGCCGTGCTTGCGGGCTATATTGCGCATGAGCGACATGATGAGCATGTTGTGGTCTACGGCGAGGTTACACTCCTCGAAGATGGGAGCGAGCTCAAACTGATTGGGGGCTACCTCGTTGTGGCGTGTCTTGCAGGGTATGCCAAGTTCGAGGGCCTGTATCTCGAGGTCGCGCATGAAGTCGGCCACACGTTCGGGTATGGCGCCGAAGTAGTGGTCCTCCATCTGCTGGTTCTTGGCGGAGTCGTGGCCCATGAGGGTGCGTCCTGTGAGCAGCAGGTCGGGGCGTGCGGCGTAGAGACCTTCGTCTACGAGGAAGTACTCCTGTTCCCAGCCCAGGTTGGCGCTGACGTGGGTGACGTTGGTGTCAAACAGCTGGCAAACGGAGGTGGCAGCCTTGTCGACGGCAGCGAGGGCCTTCTTGAGAGGCGCTTTGTAGTCGAGCGCCTCGCCGGTATAGCTGACGAAGATGGTAGGTATCATCAGTGTGTCGCCAATGATGAAGACGGGCGAGGCGGGGTCCCAGGCTGAGTAGCCGCGGGCCTCGAAGGTGGAGCGTATGCCGCCGTTGGGGAAGGACGAGG
Organism: uncultured Bacteroidales bacterium; assembly: GCA_945836755.1. Lineage (GTDB taxonomy): Bacteria > Bacteroidota > Bacteroidia > Bacteroidales > Bacteroidaceae > Alloprevotella. The sequence goes on along the minus strand of CAMAMB010000008.1, from coordinate 3,867 downwards.
CGTCGGGCTCTTGCTGCACAAGTTCCTTGCCGGAGAACTCTTCGACCATGCCGCCCTTGAAGTCGTGCTCCACAAAGGCGTCGTGCTTCTCGGCTGTGCCTTCGGTCAGGGGCTGGAACCAGTGGGTGCAGTGGGTCACGCCCATCTCCATGGCCCACTTCTTCATGCCCTGGGCTACGTCGTTGGCCACACTCAGGGGCAGGGGAGTGCCCTTCTCGATGACTTCGCGCAGTTGCAGGTAGGTCTTCAGCGGGAGATACTTAAACATCTTCTCCTGATTGAACACGTACTTGCCGAAGTACTCGGAGGGACGCTCCTTGGGAGTGGCTACTTCTACCGGGCGCTTCATGAACGCCTCTTCTACTACTTTGAAACGCAGATTGCTCATACTCTGTGTGTAAATGGTTGGTTGTGTGATTAGTTTTTGTGTGGTGTGTGTCGTGTGTATGGTGGACGGGGCTACTTGAGACGCTCCAAGGCTGCGAGGGTGTTCTCGCGTGTGCCGAAGGCGGTGAGTCGGATGTAGCCCTCGCCGGCAGGGCCGAAGCCTACGCCGGGGGTGCTGACGATGTGGAAGTCGTGGAGCAGGTGCTCGAAGTAGTCCCAGCTGCCCATGTCGTCGGGTGCTTTGAACCATATGTAGGGGGCATCTATGCCGCCGTAGACCTTCAGACCCATCTGCGTGAGTTTCTCGCGCATGAGGGAGGCGTTGGTCATGTAGTAGTCGATGGTCTCCTTGACCTGTGTGCGGCCCTCGGGGGTGTAGATGGCGGCAGCGGCGCGCTGCACGATGTAGGCGGTGCCGTTGAACTTGGTGCACTGGCGGCGGTTCCAGAGTTGGTTCAGCTGCACCTCTTCGCCGCTCTTGGCTCTGACGGTGAGCTGCTTGGGCACTACGGTGTAGCCGCAGCGCAGGCCGGTAAAGCCGGCGGTCTTTGAGAAGGAGTGAAACTCTACCGCGCAGCGCTTGGCGCCTTCTATCTCGTAGATGGAGTGGGGCACGTCCGGGCGGCTTATATATGCCTCGTAAGCGGCGTCGTAGAGCAGGAGGCTGCCATGCTCTAAGGCGTAAGCCACCCACTTCTCCAGTTCCTCACGACACAGCGTGGTGCCTGTGGGGTTGTTGGGGTAGCAGAGGTAAATCATGTCGGCGGGCTGAGCAGGCAGGGCTGGGATAAAGTCGTTCTGCTCGGTGCAGGGGCAGTAGGTCACACGACTCCAGGCGCCGTTTGCAAATTCGCCGGCACGACCTCCCATCACGTTGCTGTCTATATAGACGGGGTAGATGGGGTCGGTCACGCAGATGGTGCAGTCTGTGCCGAGTATGTCGCCGAAGTTGCCGGTGTCGCTCTTTGCTCCATCGTTGATGAAGATCTCGTCGGCGTCTAACTGCACGCCTCGTGGAGCGAAGTCGCCTGCCACAATGGCTTGGCGGAGAAACTCGTAGCCATGCTCGGGGCCGTAACCGCGGAAGGTGTCGGCAGAGGCCATCTCGTCGACAGCTTCATGCAGGGCCTTGATGACGGCGGGAGCAAGGGGGCGTGTCACGTCGCCTATGCCTAAGCGTATGAGGTCGGCTTCGGGATGGGCTTCCTTGTAGGCCGCCACCTTTTGGGCGATGTCGGCAAAGAGGTAGTTCTTCTGCAGTTGCAGGAAGTGCTCGTTCAGTGTAATCATGTATAGCTTTATGTGTGGTTGTAGGGTTGTCTCTCCTCCATCTCGGGGCTGTGGCCTCAGGGCCAGTCATGCGCAGGTCGTGCGCGGCCGGGGCGAGAGGGGTTAGAGGTGTGTCATAAAGTAAGAGCAGCTCAGCCCAGGGGCAGAACCGCTCTCGTTGGTAGGTCATTCTTCGTAGTCAATCACGCCGTCAAACACACGTGTGGCCGGACCGGCCATCATGACACGTCCGTCGTGCTCGCGCCAGTTGATAGAGAGGGAGCCGCCGTCCATGTCGACATGACAACTACGGTCTGTGCGGTGGGTGAGCGCTGCTGCCACAGCGGTGGCACAGGCTCCTGTTCCGCAGGCCATGGTGACGCCCGAGCCACGTTCCCAGACGCGCATTCGGATGCTGCCGTCCGGGCGCACCGTGGCAAACTCAATGTTGCAGCGCTCGGGAAATAGAGACGCAAACTCAAGCGTGGGGCCTACCTCGCTCACCGGAAAGCTCTCGGCGTCGTCGACAAAGACAACGAAGTGAGGATTTCCCATTGAGACAAAGGTGCCGGTATAGCGACGCCCGTCAGTTGCCACCACGACACCCTCTGTGAGGCTGCCGTCAGGCGTGGCACACTGCTGAGCAACGGCGGTACGGGGCACGCCCATATCGACCGTCACACTCTCTACGTGATTGTCTGTTCCTACCACGAGATGGAGTACCTTCACGCCCGAGAGGGTAGACAGCCGGATGGTCGTCTTGTCGGTCAGGCCGTACTCATAGAGGTACTTGCCTATGCAGCGTGAGGCATTACCACACATCTTGGCTTCGGAGCCGTCGTTGTTGAAAATGCGCATGGAGAAGTCGGCGTCGTCGGCCGCACCTATTAATACCAGCCCGTCACCGCCAATGCCCTTGTGCCGGTCGCTCCATACGACGGAGAGACGTTCGGGATGGGCGATGGGGTATTTCAAGGTGTTGACATAGATGTAGTCGTTGCCTGCCCCGTGCATTTTTGTAAACTCAAGCAGCCGAGTCATGGTGGTGTAGTATGTGGGTAGTTAGTCAGTGTGTTGTCGGTGTGGCTGAAGAGGGGGCGAAGCGATGTCTGAAGGGCTTCAGCCATGTGCGCCCCTATCTTATCACGCAGCAAAGGTAGTACATTTATATAATACCCCATAGCGTTGCGAGCAAAATTCTTCAAAAAATATTGTTTCGATTGCTTTGTTCTACAATTTGCCGAATATAAGTGTCAAATAGTCGTGCATATATGTATATCTCTATCGTGAAGATAAGTTTTTGGCTTAGGGCCTTACAGGGTCATAGGTGTGAGCCTCTGCCGAACGATGGCCTGAGTGGCGAAAAGTGGGAGAGGCGTGGTGTCAAGATGGCGGGGAATGTCAAAAAGGCTGCCCGGCATGCCGTCAGTTCGTCCGGCTTATGGTAACTTCGCCGCCACAATTGTTTTTCCCTATGACAGACCTATATCTTTGTCGTCACGGCGAGACTGAAGAGAATTTGGCCGGGGTCCTGCAGGGTCGCATGCCGGGACACCTTACAGCCGAGGGCCGTCGGCAGGCAGCTCTCTTGGGCCAGCGCCTGGCCGCTCTTGGCGTATGTTTCTCTGCGCTGATAGTCAGCGATATAGAGCGTACGATGCTGACGGCTCGCATAGCCAACGAGAGCCTTCGTCTGCCGCTAATGCCCTGCCCGCTGCTGCGCGAGCGTGATTGGGGCAGCCTGACCGGAAAGGCTATAGTCGAGGTGAGGGGCATGGACTTTCCGCCCGATGTCGAGACTGTGGAGGCCATGCACGACCGCGCGGCCCGGTTTCTTCAGTTTGTCAGCACGCAGTATGCAGGCTCTCAGGTAGTGGCCATAGGTCACGGGCTCTTCAATCGTGCCATTCGGGCTACGTTGTCGGCCACCACCATCCGGCTGACGCCGCGCATGGAGAATGCAGAAATCTGTCATTTGCAAGTGCCGGCCCACTGGCAGCCGGCAATCTTAGGCCGTGACGATGTGGCTGCCTCTGCCAACTAAGGAAGCGTGAGAGGCTGCGGACTGCGGCAGAGTTGACGTAGTCACCAGGTACGAAGAGCTGTACAATCTCGTGCGGAATTATTACTGTCCGCTAAACAGCAAAGCAATAATAATTTCAACTATTTTTTCGCGGTCAAGTGATTGTATCAACTGACCATATATCGGCT